>CAZDYU010000042.1:0-29239 GCA_964509755.1 uncultured Occallatibacter sp.
TGGGGAATCAATTCTCCGCAAAAAAGCCGCACAAGGATGGGGCGATTTTGAAAGAGATGCGGCGAGTGGATTTTCAAATGCGATTGCCCTGTCTCCGCGGGAGATTTGTTGCCGTTCGGCACCTGCGGTGCGGCAGACGCCCGGCACCTGCGGTGCGGCAGACGCTCGCAGGAGGTTCGTGGTAACTCGAAAGAGACCGGGGGGCAGAGATCGGGAGGCAGGAAAGACGGCGGACTCCCTACCCCATGACAAGCGTTATCCAGCAGGGATGCGGCCCTCCGGCAGCGGGGGCCGATGAGCCCTGGCGTCAAGCGGGGCTGGATTGCGGATTGCGCGGAGTTCCGTGCCGGCGGCATTTCTCTGCTATATCTAGAATCATGCGGCCTATTTGCTGTCGTTTTTTCTATATATTGATCGCGGCAATGCTGGTTGGGACGGCCTTGTTGCCTGCCCAGCAGGCACCGGAACAATTTCGCTGGGTGGATTTTCACTCGGCGGCGGAGGCTGACACGATCGCGTGGGTCGAGCGGTCGCTGATCGGCGAGAAGTGGACGGCGATACGCGAGATTGGCGTGGAGTACGACGCGGCGCTGGTGGTGACGGCTCTCAGGCCGACGCCGCAGTCGCTTCCGGTTGAGGATACTTTCACCGTCTGGAGCCTTTCTCTGACCAGGCATACGGTCACGCCGCTGATCAAGGGCGTGAATCTGCGGCTGGTGGATTGGCTGCTGCTGGGCGATGGCGAGCCCCGTGAACTGGGCGCGCTCTACGACGACTGCCGAGAGTGCGCGGCGACGACTTTTTTTACGGCCTTCCATTACGATCTGAAAGAACATGCGTGGGCGGCGCGGTGGATGCGCGGGAGCCAGGCCGCTCCGGTATGGAGCACCGGCGTGACGCAAGGCGTGGCTCTGACGCAGGTGTATGCGCTGCTGGCTGAGCCGAATGGCCGAGAATTGATGGCCACGTGGAATTACTTTGACGATGGCAAGCAGAAATCGCCCGAGAGCGTAGTCTTCCGCTACGACTGGGATGGCTTCAGCGGCCTGGAGCGGACGCAACTATTGAGCGGCAAAGAGGCCGAGGCGATGGAGCAGCGGTTGTGCGGCGCGGCTAGCCTGCTGCCAGGGCTGGCGCGCGGGCAGGAGACGGCGCTTTGCCAGCAGACGCTGAAGCCGCGGGTGGAGCGCAAGCCGGTGACAACGCCGCCCGCGAACAACCATGGCCAATCCGTGCCGCCCAAGGCGCGGCGCTGAGGTGGTCAAAAGAGGGCTGTTTCCCCTATGCTCTTCAACTAGCATTCAAACTAATTGGAGAGTGAAATGAGTTCTTTATCAAGATTTGTACCCATACCGCTGCTTGCCATGGCGGCCATGCTTTGCCTTACAGGATGCCCCAAGAGTCAAGACCCGGTGGCGGTTTCTGACAACTCGGCCGGCACGCAAGATCAGGCCACGGACCCTGCGGCGGCTAACCTGGCTCCGGTAGATACAAATTCCGCGCCCGCAACGAATGGGTCTACCAGCAGCTCGACAAGCGCCAGTCCGGCGACGTATGCCGCTCAGCAGCAGAGCGCTCCTCCGACGAGCGCGGGCGGAACTTATGACCAAGGCTCGGATGATCCGGGCTATGGAGTTCAACCGGCGAGCTACGCGCCTCAGCCGCCTCCGCCGCTGCCTGAATACGATCAGCCACCTGCTCCTGGCGACGACTATCTCTGGACGCCAGGTTATTGGGCGTGGGGCGCGGGCGGCTATTACTGGGTGCCCGGCGGCTGGGTTGAGGCTCCGTACCAGGGAGCTCTCTGGACGCCCGGTTATTGGGGCTTCTATCATCACCGCTACGGATTTTACCGTGGCTATTGGGGTCCGCACATCGGCTACTATGGCGGCATCAATTATGGCTTTGGCTATATTGGCATTGGCTACCAGGGCGGCTATTGGGGAGGTGGGCATTTCAATTACAACCGCTCCTACAACAATGTGAATGTTTCAATTGTGCATAACGTTTATGAGCACCACGGAAACGACGACCGCCGAGGCGGAGAGCGGGTGAGCTTCAACGGCGGGCCGGGCGGTGTGCAGATGCGCGCCAGACCGGCGGAATTGGCCGCGCGCCATGAGCAACATGCTCCGCCGATGCGGGCGCAGTTGGCGGTCGAGCACAATGCCAGCGCGAACCGCGCTCAGTTTGCCAGCGTCAATCATGGACGTCCGGCAAGTTTTGCCGTCAACCAGCCGCTTGCCGCCGACCGCAATGTGAGAGCGCCGGAGGCGGTGCAGATGCACAATCAGGCGGAAGCGCGGCAGCAAGAGCAGCGCCAGGCGGGTCAGCAGCAACAACAGAAACAGCACATGGAAATGCAACAGCAACAACAGCATCAGGCAGCGCAGCAGCAGCAAGCGGCTCAGCAGCACCAAGCGGCTCAGCAGCACCAGGTCGCTCAGCAGCACCAGGTCGCTCAGCAACAACAACGTCAGGCTGTCCAGCAACAGCAGCAGCACCAGGTTGCTCAGCAGCATCAGGTTGCTCAGCAGCATCAGCAGCAACAGGCGGCTCAGCAGCAACAGCGGCAGGCACCGCAGCAGCAACAGCACCAGGCGCCACAACAACAACGTCAAGCAGCGCCTCAACAGCAGCACCCGGCGGCTCCGCAATCCAAAACGGAAGAGCATCCCAAAAAGTAAAGCTGTCGTGAGCGTCCAAACGGGACCGTATGGACGCTCAGCAGAAAGGGTACGCAACCAATCGGCCTCCAAACCAGGAGGACAGGTTGCGCACCCGGCAGGCTGAATCCGTCGTATACTGGCTTCATGTCGATTGCGGATAACATCAAGGGCATCGCCAAGGGGATGAGCATCACCTTCGGGGAGATGCTGCAACCGACGCAGGTGGAGAACTACCCGGACGGCAAGGGGCCACTGCGCGGCGCGGTTTTTGAGCAGCGCTACCGCGGCGCGCACGTGCTGCAGCGCGATGAAAATGGCCTGGAGAAGTGCGTGGCCTGCTTTCTGTGCGCGGCGGCTTGCCCGTCCAATTGCATCTTTATAGAAGCCGCGGAGAATACCGAGGAGCAGCGCATCTCATCGTCCGAGCGCTACGCCAAGGTTTATAACATCGACTACAACCGCTGCATCTTCTGCGGCTATTGCGTGGAGGCCTGCCCGACCGACGCGATTACGCATGGCCACGGCTTTGAGCTGGCCACGCTGAATGCCACCAATCTGGTGATGCGCAAGGAAGATATGCTGGTGCAAATTGAGGCCCAGGCGGCGAAATAAGGCAGTCTGCAAGGCTGTATTTTTGGGAAGATTAATGCAGCGCCTCTACAGGGCGCGAAGTTTCTCCGCACTTTATCCCAGGACTGCGCTGCGCTTGTCCTGGGCTATTTTCGCTCGCCCCTCCGGGGCGATGTTGAAGCGATCCGCAAAAAAGAAAAGCCTGGGAGCGCTGTATGCGCTCCCGGGCTTTTGGGTTTTGACTGAGTGTCTCAGAGACTCTGAGACTCGGAGACTCAGTGCGTGGTGACGACGATTAGCTGCGAGGCCAGCGGAGCGGGGGCATAGGTGCTGTTGCCCGCTTGCGTGGCGTGGATAACACATGCGCCGGCGGCGTTCATGGTTGCTGTTGCGCCGCTCACCGTGCAGACCGCGGGCGAGGCCGAAGTGAAGCTGACTGTCAAGCCGCTGGTGGCTGTGGCCGAGAGCGTCACATTGGCGCCAACCAACTGGTTGCCGACCGACGGGAAGCTGATGGTCTGCTGGGCTAGATGCACCGCGAGATTCTGCTGCACCGGCGGGGCGGCGGCATAGGCTCCGTTACCGGCCTGCGTAGCTTGCACGATGCAGGTTCCGGCGGTGAGCAGGCTGGCAGTGGTTCCGCTGACGGTGCAGACGGCGGGCGTGGATGAGTTGAAGCTGACCGCAAGGCTGCTGGTGGCTGTGGCGCTGAGCGGCAGCGCGCTGGCCGCGGAGAGTGTTGCGGTGATGGCCGGGAAGCTGATGGTCTGGCTCTGCGCGGTGATGAAGATGTCTTGCGAGACGGTGGCGGCTGCGCTGTAGAAGCTGTTGCCAGCCTGCGAGACGTGGATCACGCATTCACCCGCGGAGAGCATTGAGGCCGATGTGCCGGTGACCGTGCACATCGAAGGCGTGAGCGAAGTGAAGGCGACCGTCAACCCCGAAGTGGCTGAGGCCGAGAGAGTCACACTGGCGCCGGCGAACTGGTTCGGGACCGGCGCGAAGGTGATGGTCTGCGCGGCCAGATTCACGTTGAAGCTGGTGGTGACCGGCGGCGCTGCCGAGTAGAGGCTGTTGCCGGTTTGCGTGGCCTGCACGATGCAGTATCCGGGAGCGAGCAGCGATGCTGTCGAACCCGAGACAGTGCAGATGGCGGGAGTGGTGGACGAGAAGCTGACCGCGAGGCCGCTGGTGGCCGTGGCTGCGAGCGTTGTCTGCGTCTGCGCCAACAATTGGCCGGCAGGGGCCGGGAAGCTGATGGTCTGTTGCGCCAACTGAACCGGGAAGGCGACGGAAACCGTGGCGGCAACGGTGTAGGTCAGGTTGCCGGACTGCGAAGCGTGAACGACGCATAGGCCGGGCGTGAGCAGGCTGGCCGTTGCGCCGCTGACGGTGCAAACAGCAGGAGTAACCGAGTTGTAAGCGATGCCCAGGCCACTGGTGGCGGTAGCCGTCAGCGTCAGATTGGTCAACGCGTACTGCGGCAGGGTGATGGCCGGGAAGTTGATGGACTGGGTGAGCAACCTAACCAGGATTGCCTGCTGCACCATGGTGGCCACGCCGTAGATGCCGTTGCCGTTCTGCCGCGCCTGGATGATGCAGGTGCCTTCCGCGAGCAGCGTAACCGTGGTGCCGCTGATGCTGCAAACCGAGGGTGTGGGTGTGGAGTAGAGCACCGGCAGGCTGGCGTTGGTGGAGGCCGCAAGGGGCACGGCCTCGTAGGCCGGCAGCGAACTGGGAAGCGGCGGGAAGGTGATGACCTGCGTCAGCCCGATGGACGAGACCGTGCTGGGGCTGTTGGCGATGAGGTTGATGGAGCCAGTCAGCGCCAGGGTCGCCGTCAGCGAGTCGTTGGTCGCCACCCTGGTGAGATTGATGTTGCTGAATGTAGCCCAGCTTGATGCCAGAGAGACGGAGGTTGTTCCGCCCAGCATTGAGGCGCTGTCAGTCAAGGTTACGGTGTTGCCGGCCCATGTGGCGGGCTGAGTATTCTCAGTCAATTGCACCACCGGCGGAGGATTGAAGGTTGCCCCGACGACGACGCTTGAGGGCGGCGGCGTGGTGAAAGTGAGCGCGTAGTTGGTCTGCACCGCGCCGGAATCCACAGAGCCCGCCGGGCAATTTGGATCGAAGCCGTAGCCGCGCTGATCGAAGCTGATGACCTCGGCGTTGGCGTTGGCCAGCGAGCCGGCGCAGATGGCCGCTCCGCCGGGCTGCGGAACCATGGTCTGCGTGGGGCCGCCGTAGCTGTTCAAAGCCGCGAGGACTGCCGCGCCAACGATCACGTTGCCGCCGTTGTCGGTGTAAGAGCCAGAAACATCGTTACTAGTCGAGGCCGAGTTGCCGGTGATGATGGTGTTGGCCAGCGTGACCGTGCCGGCGTTGATAAAGAGGCCGCCGCCAGCGCCGTCGGCCGTGTTGGCGCTGATGGTGCTGCTGTTGAGGGCAAGCGTGCCGCCGTTGTTCACGATGCCGGCGCCGCCGCCGTTGCCCGCCGCCGTGGCTGAATTGCCGCTGACGGTGCTGAGGGTCAACGAAAGCGAACCGCTGTTGTAAATACCGCCGCCACCCGCCTGGACGCCGCCGGTGGAGATGGCCGAGTTGCCGCTGACCGTGCTGCTGCTCAAGGTCAGCGTGCCGGTATTCGATATGCCGCCGCCAGTGGCCTGGCCGGCCGAACTGGCCGCATTGCCGCTGATGGTGCTGGCGGTAATGCTCAATGTGCCTGCGTTGCTGATGCCGCCGCCGCTGGCCGAACTGCCGTTGGTGACGATCAGGCCGCTGAAGCTGGAGTTGGTCACGCCGGAGCCTACCGTGAAGACCGTGGAGGCCGCGCTGCCGTTGATCGCTACGAGGTCAGTGAGCGCCGCGCCCGTGCCCTGCGTGGGTCCGCTGATGCTGGTGTTGGAGGGAATATTCAGCGTGCCATTGGACAGAGTAATGCTCTGCGCGCTGGTAAATGTGGAGGAGTTGAAGCTGATGTTGGCCGAGCCCAGAGCGGCGGCTTGGAGCAGCGCGTCGCGCAGGCTGCATGAGCCGTCAGTTCCCTGCCCCGGCGTAGTCTGCGGAGTGCAGTCGCCCGCCGTGCCCGCGTCGTCGGTGGCCACTGTGACGACCAGATTGGGTATGGTCACCGTGGTTCCGCTCGATGTGGCAATAAAGGAATTCACTGCGTCGGTGGCCGTGATGGTCTGCGTGCCCAGGGTATTGAATGTGGCAGTGAAGGTGCCCGTGCCGTTGCTGATTGCGCTGCTGCCGGGCAGGCTGGCGGCCGGATCGGAGCTGGTGAAGGCAACCGTGCCGCCGTAGCTGGTGGCGACGTTGCCGTAGAGATCATAGGCCGTCACGGTGAAGCTCATGGGCGATCCCAGATAGGACGATGCGGGTGCGGTGACGATTGTATTGACGGGCGGGCCGGGAGCAACGGTCAGCGTGAAATTCTGCGTGGCATCTGGCGAAACGCCATTGGTGGCGGTGAAGCTAATGGGATAGGAACCCGCTAAGGTCGGAGTGCCGCTCAGAACTCCACCGCTGAAGCTGACGCCGCTGGGCAGAGTGCCGCTTTCGCTGATTGTGGATGCCGGGTAGCCCGACGCCGTCACGGTGAAGGAACCCGCCGCGCCCGCGGTAAAGCCGGTGCTATTGGCGCTGGTGATTGCCGGAGGCTGATTGACGGCCAATGTGAAGCTCTGTGTGGCGTTTGTGCCGACGCCGTTCGAGGCCGTAATCGTGAGCGGATAACTCCCGCCTGTACCGGAAGCCGGCGTGCCGCCGAGGCTTGCCGTACCGTTGCCGTTATCGACGAAGGTGACGCCAGTGGGCAGTGCGCCGCCTTCACTCAACGACGAAGTGGGAGTGCCGGTTGAGGTCACCATGAAAGAGCCCGCCGTGCCTACAGTAAAGGTGGCGCTGCTGGTGCTGGTGATTGCCGGAGGCACCTTGATCGAGATCGAGTCGGTGTTTGAGGATGCGGAACTGGCTCCAGCGCCGGCTGCGGTGAAGCTGTTGGCGACGGTTCCAGTGGCACTCGCGCCGACGTTGACGTTGATGGTCAGCGTGGGATAGCCGACGCCGTTGCCAATCGGGGAGTCGTTGGTGCAGGTGACGATCTGGCCCGCGGCCGAGCAGGACCATCCCGTGCCCGATGAACTGGCGTAGGTGAAGGCCGCGTTCAGCGTATCGGTGACGGTCATGGGGTTGGATCCGGTGGGGTCGCCCGTTGAGCCGGGGCCATTATTGGTGACGTCGGCGGTGAGTTGCGCGCCCTGCTCGCCTTGCGTGAAGATGCCGTTGTGCGCGGCGTCGGCCGTTACGCCGGGCAGATTCTCAGTAAGGTTCACGCACCAGCCGTTGGCCGCGCCGATTGTGCCCTGCGCGCCATCGGTCGTGTTGAAGAACAAGCTCCATGTGCCGTTGGCGTTGCTGCCGTCGGTGAAGACGTCGGCGAAGGTGGAGGAGCCGTGGGGCGCGGCATAACTAAACGACGGCACATTGTAGATGCCGCTGAGGCTGGAGGTAAACGCGTCGGGGATTGCGAGATAGCTTTCGTAAGCGGTCGGCCTGTACGTTCCGGGACTGATGCTGGTATTTCCAGACGAGACCTGGCTGCCGCCGCTGTCGGCAAAGATATAGTTGCCCGCCGAAGCCAAGCCGTTGCCGCTCGCGCCCTGGGTCGTATTCGAGAAGAAGTCCAGCGCGCCCGCCGGGCCCTGCACAAGCGATGCGAGCTCGAAGAGGTTCTCCGTGACCGGAACGGAGAAGTTGGTAAGCTGCACCGAAACTGTATTGAGGGTGCCAGGCAGATTGGTCACGAAGATATTCGATGGATTTGGCGTAAAGGGCCCGGCGGGGTATCCGCTGAAACTCTCAACCGCCCCCGGATTGCAGTACCTCCAGGTATTGCTGCTCACGCTTGCGGCCGAAGTTGCGGTGTTGATGCGCTGCTCCAGGGTGGCGGAGTAGCTCGAATTGTCCGACGAGGTGCCGCTGTAGCTCGCCGTGATGGGGTGGTCGCCTTCCGTGAGCGAACTGGTGGTAAAAGTCGCCAGGCCGCTGCCGTTCAACGCCACTACATTGTTGCCGCTCACGGTGCCGGCTGGAGCCACGCCATTGTCCAGGAAAGTGACTGTGCCGCCAGAGGTCACCGGGTTGCCGCCGCTGGTCACCGTTGCGGTGAAGGTCACCGAGTTTCCGGTGGTTGCGGGATTGCTGCTTGGAGCCAGAGTGGTTGTGGTCGCGCTGCCGGTGTTGAGCGTGAGCGTGATGCACCAGCCGCTGTTCAAGTTCACGGCATAGGGACCAACCGTGTACAGCGCCCATTTGCCATTCGCCGGTGCGCCATCGAAGGCCTCGCCGAAGGTCAATATGTTTGTGTGGGTGTAAGTCGAGGTATCCGACCCGAAGGGCGGCGCAAAGTTGAGGGTGCCGGGAACCTGGGGAATGCCTGAATCGACGGACGGCGAGGTCGAGGTGAGGAAGGTGTCCAGGTTCACGCCCTCATTGTTGTCGGCTGGCAGGTAACTGCCGGAGGTTGGCGTCCCGCTATTGTAGGGCACAGTCTGAGTGGCGCTGTCGTCAAAGGTCAGGTTCACAGCGCCGGTTGCCGCTGTGTCGTTCCACCCGGCCTGCAGAAAAACCAGATTTTGCGTCCCGCCGGGGGCAACCAGCAAAAACTGACCGCTGATCCCATTCGTCAGCCCCTGGACTCCCTCCAGTTCCACCGCCACATTGCTCACCGTCTTGCCGTTGTAGGAGGAGTCGGAGATGCCGATGACCGCGGGGTAGGCCAGCCCTGGGTTATCGGCGGCCGGCACTGAAATCAAGCTGTTGTTGCACCACTGATTCCCGCTGGGATTGGCCGCGGTGACTTCGACGAGTTGAGCGATCGAACTGCTGCTCTGCCCGTAGGCTCCGCTGGGCGCGTATTCGGCCACGATGCCGTTGTTGCCCTGAACCAAAGACACTGTGCAGTGCGCCACGCCGCCGCTCAGCGCCAGTGCGTTGCAGCCGGAGATCGTCGAGCCGTTGGCGCTGAAAGTGACCGTGCCGGTCGGCGTTCCAGAGCCCGAAGAGACGGTTGCCGTATAGGTGATCGAAATGCTTGAGGTGGTATTGGCGTAGTAGGCAGGGTTGGTGGTCGAACTGCTGAGTACCGTCGTGGTCGGGGTCGCCGTAGAGTAAGTCAGTGAGAGCGTCCAGCCGGTGATCGAGACCGGGTCGCTCGGCGTATCGTTGTCGATCAGAAAGAGCGTCCAGGTTCCGTTGGCCGTCACCCCGTCGAATCTGCCATTCAGCGTCGGCGCCGAGCAGCCGGGGGAGTTGGTCTGGGGATTGCTGCAGCCGTCCATCTGCGGGTAATCTGCCACGTCCGTGGACGCCGGCAGGGGTGGGTAGGTCTCGGGGTTCGCTTGAAAGTATGAACTGGCCTCAACCGTTTGAAGCGAGGCGGTGGGCCAAGGTATATCGTATGGCGCAGGAGAGCCGCTGTTCACAATAATGATGTTTTGCGCGTGCAGCCCGGCACAACTGCTGCTCCCGTCGTCGCAGCCATCGACGCCGTCGCCAGTGGAACCGAGCAGCACAAATTGCTGACCGGTGGGCGACTGCAACAGAAATTCCGCATCCCCCATACTGAAGTCGCTGCCCTGGCCATTCGAGGTGACGCCCAGAAGCTCAACCTGCACCGTTTTCACCGGGCCGGGAGCGCCGCTCACTGAAACCGTCGAACTGCCGGCGCTGATCTGGCCGGCCGCAAAGGTGATGGCTCCGCCTGAAGTGATGGTCTGCGCCCGCAAGGCTGCGGGGACAAGCAGAGCGGACAGGGCAAGGACGAAAAGGCTGAACTTCAACAGGGCAAAACGTGGCAGCATCGCAGAAGCGGAAGCAGACGACATGATAAGAACCTCGCACGTGGGAAACGGTGGAGCACCCTTGGAAGAGGGTGAACTGGATTGCAGGGCCCGAGACTTCCGCCTCAGCTCCCGCAGAAATCTGGAAAAGTTTTGAATTGTCGCTCAATAGCCCATCCGGCTTGGAAACCGGCACTGACTGAAAGGCCGCGGTTGGGGTCAACCGCGAGCCGCCGTTGCATGATGCTCTATGTCTATCCCGCCACTGGCCCGGTTGTCAACAAACTTCTCTATGAAGAATTGAAAACAATCGCCTTGCCTGAGTTGAGCGGCCTCCGCTCAGCCGCCGGTATCGAAGACCCGCCGGCAAACCCCTGACCCTTTCTCAAGAACTCATCGGCAACCGCGTTTTTTCTCCAAGATTCACATTCTTTGCAAGATATTTCTTGCAAGTGCTCCGGCAACCGTGATACTAGTGAGACGCTGCCCTGTCGATTCCCGTCCCGCGCAGCACCTGAACCCCAGCAACAGCAACAGTCAAGGAGGTATCAAGCATGAGTGACCAATATGTCGGTGAAGTCCGGCTGGTTGGATTCAATTTCGCGCCCATCGACTGGATGATTTGCAATGGCGCGCAACTCTCCATCGCGGAGTACTCGGTGTTGTTCAACCTGATCGGCACCTACTACGGTGGAAACGGTACAACCACGTTCAATATTCCCGATCTGCAAGGCCGCATTCCCATCCATCAGGGAACGAGCACCACCGGTACGACTTATGTGATCGGACAAGTCGGCGGCGTCGAGTCGGTGACCATCAACGCAAGCACCTACCCCGCTCACAATCACAATCTCATAGGCTCAACCACCCCCAGTACCAGCGCCACGCCAACTGGCAACGTGGTTGGCCAGAGCAAAAATATCTACTCGCCCGATGTCCCGGCCAACGCCATGCTGCCCCAGATGGTAGGCTCCAACGGCGGCGGCAACCAGCCCCATAGCAACTTGCAGCCCTTGCTGACGTTGAACTGGATCATCGCGGCCTACGGCGTCTACCCCTCTCAGAACTGATTCCCCAACAAATTGAATGCTCAATCGGAAGGAGACACGGAATGTCAGAACCCTATGTTGGCCAGTTGCTACTGGCGGGCTTCAATTTTGCGCCCAAGAACTATGCGTTTTGCAATGGGCAAACCATGGCGATCAACCAGAATCAGGCGCTGTTTTCACTGCTCGGAACCACCTACGGCGGAAACGGAGTACAGACCTTCTCGCTGCCCAACCTGCAAGGCCGCGCACCGGTCGGCGTCGGAAACTCAATTAATTACGGAGAGGTGGGCGGCGAGGAAACGCACACCCTGATCTCGTCCGAGGTGCCCATCCACACCCACCCCCTGATGGCGGGGCCCACGGCAACTTTGCCCAAGCCGCCTGCCGGAGCCACTCTGGGCGGCGCTGGCGCAAGCATCTACATCGCGGCTGGCAATCCGACAGCCTTGAATTCATCCACGCTCGCTTCTTACGGCAGCGGCCAGCCCCATGAGAATCGCCAGCCTTTCCTGGTGATGAACTGGTGCATTGCCTTGTACGGGATCTTCCCAACCCGCAGCTAGAACCCTCGATCTCAGGAGAATTCAGATATGTCAAATCCCTTTCTCGGTCAATTGTCGCTGGTCGGCTTCAACTTCGCACCCATTGGCTGGCAGCTTGCTCAAGGTCAGATACTGCCGATCTCGCAGTACGCCGCGCTCTTCTCGTTGCTGGGAACCTTCTACGGCGGGAACGGCACCTCCAACTTTCAACTCCCCAACCTGCAGGGCAATGTCCCCGTCGGCCAGGGTCAAGGCGCCGGTTTGAGCAACTACTTCATTGGCGAAACCACCGGCTCGTCTACCGTTACCCTGCTGGCCAGTGAAACCCCCAACCATACCCACCAGCCCTACGGCAAGAACATCGGCGCCAAGGTGAACCAGGCTCCAACCAACAGCTCCTTTGCCGAGTCCACCTCCGGCAACATCTACACCACTAGCACTGCCGGCCTCGCACAGATGAGTCCTGCCGCCATTTCCACCTTCGGCGGCAGCCAGCCGCACAACAACATGATGCCGTATCTGGGAATGTATTGGATCATTGCGTTCAGCGGCGTCTATCCCACCCGCGGGTAGTAAACTCAATTCAGCCAGGGACCGGTTGCAATCCCGGTCCCCGCACTTCCTCAAGCCATGTCAACGATCGCCGTACGCCCAGCCCTTCCACAGGACGAGATCTTCCTCTACGAGCTTTACTCCGCGGTCCGCGCCGCTGAGTTCGCTCACGCCCCCATCACGCCCACGCAGAAAGAACATCTCATGCGCATGCAGTTTCGCGGCCAGATGTCCACCTACTCCCAGATGTACCCCAACTCCTGCTATCACCTGGTGCTGCTGGACGGCAAGCCTGTCGGCCGCCTGTGGGTCTCGCAAAGTGAGCGCGAGTTTCATCTGGTCGATATCGCCGTGCATCCCAGCCTGCAAGGCAAAGGTATCGGCAGCGTGCTGGTGCGGCGGCTGCAAGAGGAGGCCGCCAAGGCGCGGCTGCCCATCAGTTGCTGCGTCTTCAAATTCAATCCCGGTTCACTGCGCTTCCACCAGCGGCTGGGCTTCAGAATTGCGCGCGAAGACCAAATGTACTACTTCATGGAATGGCGCACCGTGGCGCTGATCTGAAGGGGATGGCTTTTCACGCTTCTCCTGCCGTAAAGTTGGACTGTGCTTTATCGCCCATACACTCTTGAGGACTTCGATCGGCTTTACGCCATCGAGGAGCGCTGCTTCGAGCCCACATTCCGCTTTGATCGCCGATATATGCGGCAACTTATCAGCCGCAGAGATTCCGCGACATGGATCGCTGAAGAGGATAGAAGCCTGCATGGTTTTGCCATCGTGCACTGGTCCAAACAGGGGAAAGGGGTTCCCAGCGACAGGACTTCGGCGCTGGGGTGTAAAGACGGGGTCGCGGCCTACATCGAGACTATCGAAGTAACCCCGGAGGCGCGCGGTCAGGGCGTGGGCAGCCAGTTGCTTAGCCGCGTAGAAGGCTCGGCGCGCCTGGCGGGTTCGGCCTTGATCTGGCTGCACGTCGAGGCTGCAAACGCGGCCGCCATCCGGCTCTACGAGGCGAAAGGTTATTCCTGTAAAGGCCGGCAGGACGACTACTACCCCTTGGGCCACGCCGCCCTCATCTACTTGAAACGACTCGATTCCATATAGCCGGTCAATTTGAAGGGCACGGGCTTTTCAGCTCCTTACCCTCTTCACTGCCATCCCGAGCAGTCCGGCTCGTCGTTGCAAGTTACTAAAAACGGCAGTCGATCCAGCCTTGAATTGGTTATCTTCTTCAAAGTGAAACTTCTTGCAGCGATTGACGATTTCGCCATTTGGGTGAGGTACGGAGCAGTCGAAAATCGATGATCGAGAAGAAGCCGAAGCATGGTAGTTCGCCGGGCCGAAATTTTGCAGGGGCTAAACTGGCTGCGGAAAAAGGGCTATTCGGGGGTTGCAATCGCGATTGAGCGTAGCAGGGGCTAAAGCCCAACGTTGATATGATTGGCTTTATCGGCCCGACTAAAGTCGTGCCCTGGTTACAAAGCCATTGGGAATTGCCTCCAGAAGAGTTTTTCCGCAGCCTGTAAAGCCCAGCTTTCCTTTCAGCCCTTTGCGGCCCCCTTCGACTCCGCTCAGGGCAGGCTAGAAGTCGGGCCCTGATTACAAAGCAACAAGTTTCAGAGGCTCCAAACCTGGATGCAGGCCACGGATGACGGTTTGCAACTGCTGTTTTCAGGATAAGCCGTCTTCACCGGGTCGGTCTCAACCTACGCCGGCGATTGTGAAGAGCCAATGCCGCGCCAATCGCTATGATGGACCTGTATGCGCTTTGAGATTGTCACCATCTTTCCCGGCTTCTTTGCCGGCATCTTTGAGAACGGGATTCTGCGCCGCGCGCTGGCCGAAGAGCTGGTGACGATAGGCGTGCACGATCTGCGCGCCTTTACCCACGATCGGCATCGCACCGTGGACGACCGCCCCTTTGGCGGTGGCGAGGGGATGGTCTTGAAGCCGGAACCGCTGGCCGAGGCGCTGACCTCGCTGGGCATTCAGCCCAAGGCGGAGCGTTTGGAGGGCCTTATGCGGGGGTTAAAACCCCCGCCTCCCTCCGAATTGAGTTTTTCCGCAGCCTGTCTAGCCCCTGAGGGAAGGGATCCGGAAGAATCCCCAACAACGCAGACTCGCGTCATCCTGCTCTCCGCCCAGGGCCGTCCCTTCACCCAGGCCCTGGCGCGGGAGCTGGCCGAGGTGGAGCGAGTCGTCCTGATTTGCGGCCGCTATGAAGGCGTGGACGAGCGAATCAACGATCTCTATTGCGACCTGGAGCTGTCGATTGGCGACTACGTGCTGAGCGGAGGCGAGCTTGCCGCGGCCGTGGTTGTTGACGCGACGATGCGGCTGATTCCCGGCGTGCTCGGCAACGAGGCGTCAGGAGAATTCGAAAGCTTTGGCGTTGCCGACGCCGAGATTGCCACGGCCGACGACGGCATCCCGCGCTCACAGCATGGAGCGGGCGGCTTACTGGACTACCCGCACTACACGCGCCCCGCCGAGTTTGGAGGCCTGCGCGTGCCGGAGACGCTGCTCAATGGCGACCACGCGGGAATTCGCCGCTGGCGGCGCGAGCAGCAGTTGCGCAAGACGCTGGCCAATCGCCCGGATCTGTTGGTTGGCGCGACGCTGAGTAAAGAGGATGAAAAGCTGTTGGAGGCGATCCGGAACGAAACCCGGTAGCATCGCGAGAAGCTACGGCGTCTTCCCCGGCGCATTCAGATCCACCAGCCCCTCGGGCAGGGCCATCTCGACGCGCTTGGCTTTGAGGTCGATGCCGCGCAGGTAACTTTTAGCAAATGGAACCAGCACCTCGCCCGATGCGCCCTGGACCACCAGCAGCGCCACCGGCCCCGCCGTCCGGTCTACTTCTTCTATTTCGCCGACCGTTACCGGCTCGGCTCCGGCCACGTCGATCAGCGCACAGCCGATCAGGTCGGCGATGTAAACCTCGTCGTCGGCCAACGCAGCGCGCTCGGATTGGGGAATGGCGACGGTCAGGCCTTTGAGCGCTTCGGCGGCGGTAATCGAGTCGATCCCTGCAAAATGCAGCACGATGCCGCCCTTGTGCAACCAATGAGCGATGAGTTCCACTTCACGCGGAAGCGCGACGCCACCGGCACCGGAGGCACCCAGCAGCCAAAGCTGCTTGCGTTCACCAAATTTTTCAGGGAAATCGGTGAGCAGGTCGGCAAAGACTTCGCCCTTGCGCCCCTGCGGGCGGCGAATCCTGGCCAGCCACACCCACGGCTGTGGCTGCGCAGGCACGGTCATCGCTGCCTCCGGCGAGAGGCTGACACGTCGGCAGCAGCCATCTCAGACGTCGTCTTCTTCCAGAATGTCAAGCGTGTAGCGGTGATGCAGCTTCATGCTGACGGCGCCCAGAATGGTGCGCACCGAGCGGGCGGTGCGTCCCTGCTTGCCGATCACCTTGCCCACGTCTGTTGGCGCAACGCGCAGCTTGAGGACGGTGTTTTCCTCGCGCCCCACGCTCTCCACTTCCACGGCTGCCGGCTCATCCACCAAAGCCCGCGCAATCTCGCGGACCAGTTCTTCCACTTCGACCATAGCGTTTTGGGTCATGCTCTTACCCCTGACCGGATGCGTCCAATAATTGGCGAACAAAAAGGAACGATTTGGGTCTGTGCGCGCATGTTAACAGCACAGACCCATCTCCGTCAGCAAATAAAGTGCGCCGCGGCATAGACCGCTGGCGCACCGGGTCAGTGGGTGGGGAAAGCTAGGCTGCAACGGCCTCGGCAACCGGCGCGGGATTCTTGGCGATCAGCTTGGCGACAATCGGAGTAAGCTGCGCGCCCACGCCGCGCCAGTAGGCGACGCGCTCGTGCTTCAGGTCGACCGTGGCGGGGTTGGTGCGGGGGTTGTAAGTGCCGACGACCTCGATCGAACGGCCATTGCGGGCGCGGTCTTTTTCAATGACCACGATGCGGTAGTAGGGCTGCTTGCGGGCGCCAAAACGCGCCAAACGAATCATCACCACGGCGATACGGTTCCTTTCGACTTCCAATGCTCTTGTTGCGTGCTTCTGTTGCGCTCGATAGGGATATTTCCAGAGGGCGGCAGCTTGCCATCAAGCTCATCCTGCCGCACCGATCCAAATATGCGGAAAGGCAAGGACGCCCGACCGCGCGGAACTCAACATCTAAGTATCGCCGAAAATGGGGGGTTGAAGCAAATCCTGCTCACTTCCAATACAAGAGGAGTCTGAAGGGGCGGTCATTCCGGGTGCCCCATTCCTCGCCTTTTTTCTGGCGAAGGGTGGATTCTCACAACACTTCGCAGTCCGAACCGAAGGCCGCTGGGCTTACCGCAAGCGGCGTAGGCCTCACCATCCCGCTCAATCTTCTTGCTCAGTTCGAGCCGGGCCTTGGACTGGCCGTGCATCTGCTGCAGATTAAGCCAGTACACCGGGGTGTTGCGGTAGAACTGCGCGATTCGATCACCACTACCAGAGCTCCAGTTTGAAGGCGCGGTACTCGCGAATCAGCTCGAAATCGGCGCGATTGGAGGTGATCAATGTTGCGCCGTGAGAGCGGGCGGTCAACGCAATCAGGACATCGAAGTGCAGATCGCGCAGCTTGCGCCCCTCGAAGCCGTGATCGCGCTGCATCTTCAGGAGAAGCTGGCCAGACTCCAGCCAGTTCTTCTCGGTTGGAGCGAAGATTGGGTAGTTCCGCTCCAGGGCGTGAAGGAGTGCCTGCTCGGCCTGCGTTGTTGCCCCTCGCCAGAGTTCCGCGAGAACAACCACGGAGTAGCGCACCAGATCGTCGAGGGCGGCCATGCGCTGAGCGTGACAGTTCGTGCGCAGATGATCGATGAGGACTGAACTATCGAAGATCACCATCTCATTTGTCGTAGTTAGCGAAGGTCATTTTGCCGCCGTTTTGTTTCATCAGCTTTTTGAAGCGATTCAGCCGGACAATCTCCTCAAGCGCGATATGCACAGCCTCGGTGCGCGATTTGACGCCCAGGGCGCGCACGGCTTCATCGGCCAGCTTCTTATCCAGTCGAATGGAAGTAATTGCAGTACTCATCCTCCGCTCCTTGCGTATTACAAATTACACCGCCAATATATACAAATGTCAAGCGCGCTATGCGCCGGCAGCATTAGATGCCGCATTTGGAAGCGGGGAAGAATCCGCCCAGTATCCATGCCGAAGGCCGCTGGGCCCACCGCAAGTGGTGATATTCTGAATCAGTCAGGAAAACGCAGCCCCACACTTCAATTCCAAGTCAGGTCACAGAGCCAAGCCATGTCACTGAACGATCTAGAATTCGCTTACGCTCCCGTCCGCGATCAAGTTCGCGACCTGCGGGAGTATCTTTGACCCTGCTCGCATCCGCCGGGAACTCGCCGAAATAGAAACCAAGCTAGCCGATCCAGCACTCTGGACCAATCCCGCCGCGACTAAACCTCTGATGCGCGACAAAAAGCGCCTGGAGGTGATGGTCGCCGACGACGAGGAGCTGCTGCGCCGCACAGGGGAGATCGAGACCTACATGGAGCTGGCCCGCGAGGGCGAAGATGTCCTCGTTGAACTCGACAGGGAGATCAAAGCCCTGGCCGTCTTCAACGAAGAGTTGGAAGCCCGGACGATGCTGAATGGCGAGACCGATCCGCTGAACGCCATCGTCACGGTGCATCCCGGCGCGGGCGGCACGGAAAGCCAGGACTGGGCCGAGATGCTGCTGCGCATGTACTTGCGCTGGGCCGAGCAGCAGGGCTTCAAAACCGAGATGAACGATTATCAGGATGGCGAAGAGGCGGGCATCAAATCCGCCACCTTCACCATCACCGGCGAGTACGCCTTTGGGCAACTGGCCGGCGAGAGCGGTGTGCATCGGTTGGTGCGCATCTCGCCCTTTGACTCCGCCAAGCGGCGGCACACTTCCTTCGCCAGCGTCTATGTTTCGCCAGAGATTGACGAGACGATTCACGTGGACCTGAAGGTGGAAGACCTGCGCATCGACACCTATCGCAGTGGCGGCAAAGGCGGCCAGCACGTCAACACCACGGATTCGGCCGTGCGCATGACGCATCTTCCTACCGGCATCGTCGTGCAATGCCAGAACGAGCGCAGCCAGCACAAGAATCGCGACAAGGCGATGTCGATGCTGCGCTCGCGGCTCTATGAATACGAGCTCGAGAAGAAGCGCGCGGTGAGCCGGAAGGTGGAAGACTCGAAGCTCGAAATCAACTTCGGCTCGCAGATCCGCTCCTACGTTTTGCAGCCTTACCGCATCGCCAAGGACCATCGCACCAAGGTCGAAGTGGGCGACGTGGACAAGGTACTGGACGGCTATCTGGAACCGTTTTTACGCGGCTATTTGCTGGCCAAGCGGCGCGGCACCGCCGTAGCGCCCGAGGCCGGCGACGATCTGGATGTGTAGAGACAGAGATCAGGGGTCAGAGATCAGAATGCCCGTGGCCTTCCATCTTTGTTGTAACTCTTATAGAGTGCACAGAGTCCAACGGATGGGGAGTCAGAGATTCTTACCATGCGCAATTTCCGATTGATCTTTGGGCTTTTTCTTCTGCTTGGCGCCGGCCTGCCCGCGCGGGCGGCGTCGAGTTCTGCCGATGCGGACCATGTGCATGTGCAGCTTGTATTCCGCAACGCACAACTTTACCCCGGTGCTGGCGATCACGGTGGCCTTTACTTCAAGTTGGAGCCGGGCTGGCACGTTTACTGGAAGAACCCAGGCGATGCGGGCCTGCCACCTCATATTCACTGGACGCTCCCAGAAGGAATAACGGCGGACCCGTTGCAATTTACCGCGCCCAAGCGTCTGCCGCTTGGACCGTTGATGGATTACGGCTATGAAGACGAAGTCGTCTTTCCGTTCAGACTGGAGATTGCAAAAACGGTCAAGCCTGGAGTCGCCGTCCTCCATGCCAAAGTTGATTGGCTGGTGTGCCGGGCAAGTTGCATCCCGGGCAAGGCGGATCTGGAGATCACACAGAAGATTCTCTCAGCCTCCTCTGTGAGTGAGCCGGATGATGGGCCGGGCGCAGAGATTTGGAAGCGGCTGGCCCGTCTACTTCCCGATGCTCTGCCCGCGAATGAGCGCGCAGTTTTCCAACCCACGAAGGAAGGCTTTCGCCTCAACGTCGAAACCGGACGGCGCGAAACAACGGCGACATTCTTCCCGGAAGATCAGGACATTCTCGACAATCCTGCCCCGCAAAAGGTAACGCCGACTGCAAATGGGCTGATTCTCGACCTGAAAAAAGATGCAAGTCTGACCGCGAATCCGGCCCAATTGAAGGGGGTTCTGGAGCTTTCTGGCGGGCGGAATTACGAGATTGTGGCATTGCCGCCGGGGATGGCTGTGCCCTCTGCGCAGCAGGCGGGATCCGAGCCATCGGAAAAGCTGGCCGCAGGGGCTAAAGCCCCCGGTGATACGGGGGCTCTTGTTGCCGGGGTTGAAACCCCGGCCTACCAAGCTTCAGCCCTTCAGGGAGCCAAGTCTACGCTCCAACCATGTGGAACGGGAATTCTGGAACGGGCTCGCACGGGGAATTGGCTGAGGATGCTCAAAGCTTCAGGCTTGGCTTTCCTCGGCGGACTGCTGCTGAACCTGATGCCGTGCGTCTTTCCGGTGCTGTTTTTGAAGGGCCTCGCGCTGGTCAACTCCGGTAACGAGGAGCGGCGCACTCTGCGCACACATGGCCTGGTTTACGCCGCCGGCATTCTCGTCTCCTTCTGGGTGCTGGTAGCCGTGCTGCTGGGTCTGCGCGCCGCCGGAGCCACGCTGGGTTGGGGCTTTCAATTCCAATCGCCGATCTTTCTGGCGCTGATGGCCGGGTTGCTCTTCTTCCTTGGGCTCTCGCTGGCCGGACAATTCGAGATCGGACTGACGCTGACCAGCGCGGGCGGGGCGCTTGCGCAGAAGCAGGGCTACACCGGCAGTTTCTTCACCGGAGTATTAGCCGTCGTTGTCGCCACGCCTTGCACCGCGCCCTTCATGGGAGCGGCCGTAGGCTACGCGCTGGCGCAATCCGCCGCGGTCACTTTTGCCGTCTTCACGGCGCTGGCTCTGGGCTTGGCCGCGCCTTATGTAGCTCTCACCCTGCAACCGGCCTGGACGCGCCTGCTGCCCAAGCCCGGTGCATGGATGGAAGTGCTGCGTCAGGCCGTCGCCGTGCCCATCTTCGCCACTGTGATCTGGCTGGCATGGGTGCTGGCTGGCGGTTACGGGAGCGGTCTGCTAGCTTCCTTGTTAGGGAGCTTTCTTTTGCTGGCGGTTGCAGGCTGGTTTCTGGGCCGCTGGCCCGCCAAACGGTGGTCGTCCATTGTTGCAGCCGCGATCCTTCTAGGTGTGGTCGCTCTTGACGCCTTGGCACCGCAAAAGTTGACCACCGCGCCGGAGACTCTGTCGCCTCCGGAGATGCGCGGCCTCTGGCAGCCATGGTCGGAGGCGGCGGTGAGCCGTTCACTTGCCGCAGGTCAGCCGGTCTTTGTGGACTTTACCGCAAGCTGGTGCCTGAGTTGCCAGGTGAATGAGCGGGTGGCTCTCAATCAGCCTGATGTAATCAAAGCCTTTCAAGGCAAAAATGTGGTTTTGATGAAAGCCGACTGGACCCGTCACGACGAGGCTATCACGCAAGCCTTGACGGCTCTGGGGCGCAGCGGCGTTCCAGCTTACGCGCTCTATGTGCCGGGTCAGAGCCAGCCGCAGTTATTGCCAGAGGTGCTCACGCCGGGGATTGTGGCCGATGCCGTGAGCAAGCTCGCGCCGATTCGTTGAAGAACCACAATTTTTCCAGTCTGTACCTCAGTGCGCCGTGGGCACAATCTTGACGCCTAGCGCGTTCAGCTTGGTGCGCGCCTGCTCGGCCTCCGGGGTCTGCGGATGGCGCTGGATCAAGACACGGAACTCGTGGATTCCCGCGTCTTTTCTGTTCATCTGCAACAGAGCCATCCCCTTGCGCAGTTGCGCGGCGGGGGCTTTCTGGTTGCCGGGGAAACCTTCCAGCACGGCGTTGTAATCCTTCACGGCGTCGGAGAGTCTCATGCGCCGGAAGGCGATCTCGCCCAGGTAGAACTGCGAGGTTCCGGCCAGGGTGTCCAGCGGATAGAAGTGAATCACGTCCTGAAATTCGCCGGCGGCAATATCGTAGCGGGCGGCATTGAAGTCGCGCACGCCGGACTGAAAGGTCTCGGCCAGCGGCGGCGCCTGACCCGCTGCCGGATTCGCGGCTAGACTTGCACCCTGGGGCGCGCCTTGTCCCTCGCCTTGTCCCCCGCTCTGGTCCGCGTCTGGAGCGGGGCTTGCAGCCGGAGCAGACGCGGCTGAAGGAGCGCCGGACGGAGCCACGCTGCTTGGGGCCGGAACCGGGGCTGCCGGAGCGGCGACCGGCGCTTGCCCGCCAAGATTCTGCAACTGCGCCTGCAAATCCTGAATCGATTTGTCCAGTTTGGTGATGCGCGACTTCAACTCGTCCACAGAATCGTTCAACGCCTGGGCCTGGCCACTGGCTGTATCCAGCTTGCCATTCAGCCCCTCGCTCTGCGCAGCCAGCTTCTGCTGCAGCGCGGTCACCGTGGCGCTCACCTGGTTGGCGTTGTCGGCCGTCTGCTGGGCAAGGCTCTGCAGCACGCCAAAGCGCGAGTCCAGCGTCGATTGAATCCGCTGCACATTGTCCATCAATTGCTGAACCTGCGTCTGCAGTTCGATGATCTCCTTCGACGTAGCGCGCGCCGGCGCGGACGTCAGCGCCACTACCAGGACGGCCAGCGCCGCCGTCACAATTCGATTGCCAAGCATAGTTTTTCTCTTCATGAATCACCTTTAGGGCAGTCATCAGTTGTCAGTTGTCAGTCGTCAGCAATGAGAGCCCAGCGATGAGCTTTGTTCCCTGGTCTTCAAACTCTGGATCAAGGGCTGCGTCTGACCATTGCCAACAAAAAAACTGACAACTGACCACGGATAACTGACAACTCCAATTTTACCTGTCCAGCGTGAATCCGGCGCGGCGATTCAACTGCCAGCACTCCTCGGTTGACTCGGCGCAGAAGGGTTTTTCCTTGCCGTAGCTGATGACGCGAATGCGATTTGCGGCCACGCCCGCCGTAACCAGGGCGGCCTTGGCGGCGTCGGCGCGGCTTTGCCCGAGCGCAAGATTGTATTCGCTTGAGCCGCGCTCGTCGCAGTAGCCGCCGATGACAACCTTCAGCTCCGGATGGCTCACCAGAAACGATGCGTCGCGCGAGAGAATCGCTTGCGCGTCGCCGCGGATGTCGTAGGTATCGTAGTCGAAGAAGGCATCCTGAATGCCGGCCTTGGCCTCCTGCTCGGCGCTCATCGTCGTGGTCGGCACCACCACGGCCGGCGGCAGATTCACCGTCACCCGCGTCGAGGCTTCAACCGTTCCGCCGTCGCCCTTGGCCACCAGATGATAGCTGGTGGATTCAGTGGGAGTCACCGTCTTGACGCCGGTCGTTGGCACCTCGCCGATGCCGTCGATGGAGACGGTGTTGGCATCCGTTGTGCGCCAGTTGAGCTGCACCTGATCGCCCTTCATCACCAGCGTCGGCGTGGCCGTAATCTGCGCGGTGGGCGCGGCGGCCGGCGCTGTTACCGCCGGGGCGGACTCTTCCAGCGGAAGCGGCCGATTCTTGTTGTTGTTGCCGCAGCCTGCAAGTGCGATGAGGGCGACGAAAAGAACGACTGGGGTCACGATGCGATTGATTCGGTTCAATGAAGTGCTCCTTCCTGATTGGGCCCTGCTGGCCACCTGTCTTGGCCAAAGTTATCTTGAACGCAAAATCTACTGCCAGCTCCAATTGGGCATCGAGTTGTTGCCGGTCTGCGTCAGTTGGTGCTGTTCGGTTCCGTCGGCCAGCATCGACCATATCTCAATATGCTTGCCGATCTCGCGCTGAAAGACAATATGCCGGCTGTCGGGCGCCCAGGATGGATAATCGTTGCTTCCGGCGTCGTGGGTCAACTGCAGCCAGCGCTTGCTGGCAATGTCCATCACGTAAATGTCTTGCCCGCCCGGCGCGCCCGGCCCGTATTTTCGATTCCAACTGAAGGTCAAAAACTGCCCGCTCGGCGACCACGAGGGCGAGACGGCATAGCCGGAATCGGTCAGCCGCTGCACATTTGCGCCGTCCTGATCCATCGTGTAAATCTGCGGCTCTCCAGTGCGCCCGCCCGCCCAGGCTATCTGCAAATTCGTCTTCGGATTCCATGTCGGAGCAACATCGGGCCCCGCAAAATTAGTAACGCGGTGCAGGTTCGATCCGCTCGCGTCGGCCACCCAGATTGCCGAATCGCCGGAGCGCGACGACGAAAAGGCGAGCTTGGCGCCGTCGCCCGACCAGGCCGGAGAGAGATTGCTTCCGCCCGCCGTGCCCGCGGGAAAGCTCACCAGCCGGTTCAGATCCAGTGAGAACATGCGGATCGACCAGCCCCGGTCGTCGAGCGCGGCAAAGGCCAGGCGCGAGTTGTCCGGCGAGATGCGCGGAGAGATCGCAATCTGCCCGAGGTGCGTCACCTGATGCTGATTCTGCCCATCGTAGTCCATCGCCCAAATCTCTTTGCTTCCGCTGCGCGAACTGACAAAATAAATCTTGGTTTCCGCAATGCCGTTGATGCCGCCGCCCAGCCGCAGAACAATCTCGTCGGCAAAGCGGTGCGCAATCATCCGCGCCGCGTCTTGTGTCGCCTCTTCGTTGTAGACCTTGCCAAGAACCTGCGGATTGGCCGTGTTGCGCGTGTCGTCCAGCCAGCCTTGAACGGCCAGCCGACCTTTGTTCACAGAAACGGCACCAAAGGCCACCATTGCCGCGCCAGAGGGCGCATCCGACCACTGCGCCAAATTGATCTCCTGCGGCGAACCGGGCGTGGCCTGCGGCGCCAGGCTCTTTGAAACCAGATCGAAGATTCCCGCATAGGCCAGATCGGAGTAGAGCGTGGCGTCAAAGGCCGCCTTCAGCGCCGGCGCCTGCGGGTCGTTGCTGGCCAGCTTGAAATCAGCCGCCGCAATGCGAATGCGCTCACTGCCAAGATTCGAGCCGGTATGTATCCAGTCCTGAGCCGCCGCGGGCACGGCCGCGCAAATTGCCAGAGCAGTCAGAACAAAAAAATAACGCCGGAGAAGAGCCTTCATGAGACTTGCAATCCTTCCTCGCTGAAGAATGGACTATCTTTGCAGACTCGCGGTTGCAGCCAATATGTTGCCGGGCCTGCGATTCAGCCGCACTAAAAGCGTACGCCTTGCCCACCCTTCCATTTTACTTCTGCCGCGGAGCACTGTCCTGAGCAATCTAATACTCACAATAATAGGACGTCATCACCGTGCTTTGGTTGTATTGGCTGGGCAGCGGTCCGAAAGTATCCACGCGCTGCGCGGCAAGCTGGCAGGCGCGGTCCAGCGTCGAACTGCCGCTGCTCTGATCCAGCTTGATATTGCTCAAACTGCCGTCGCGGTGAATCGTGAATTCGATGTAAGCGCGCGCCCCTCTGGAAGTATGCTGTTCCACTTCCTGCTTGAAGAAGTTGGAGCCCATTCTGCTGTTGATGCCGCGCACGTAATAGCTGAAGATGTTGCCAAAGCTGCTGTCGCTCACCGTCGTCTGTCCGGCGGTAAAGCCCTGCGGAGCCAAAGATCGCGCCATTGACGAGCCCGCCTGCTCGCCGTACTGCGCCGTGTTCTCCGGCTGCGGCGCGGTCTGGCGCGGCGGCGTGCGGTGCGCCGTCTGCTGCTCCGGCTTCTTCTGCTTGCCGGCAATCTCCAGCGCCGAATCGTCAATGGCCTGCTTGGCCTTCGGCGTCACTTCCGCCGGTGCCTGGCTGGGCGTCTCAGTTGAGAGCACGTTTTGATTCGGAGGTTGGGCAGAATCGGATGGCAGCGGCAGCGCGCTGGTCAGGCTCACCTGAATTGCGCCGCCCGCGCCATCGCCGCCCCAGTCCTTGTGATGAAAGAATCCGGCCAGCATTCCGTAGGTCAGCAGGCAGACGGCCAGCGCGCCATGCAGCAGCAGCGATCCCGCCGCCGGCCCAGCCATCGGCTCCGGCGTCAGTTCCCGCTCCAGTCGCTCACCGCTTCCCAGCACTATGTCCATGTGTCGCCCGCGAATCCTTCGGCTAATTCCCGCTCCCGGCCTTCTCTTCCAGCGGCTGCGTGACAATCGAAATGTTGGTAATCCCGGCTTGCTTCACCGCATCCATCACCGTGGCAAAGGCTCCAAACGGAACCCGCTCATCGGCGCGCAGATAGATCACCTTTTTGGCGTCGCCATCGCCCGGCTGGCGCAGCTTTCGGCCCAGCTCGTGAATATTCACCGGCTGGTCGCCCAGAAAAACCCGCTGATCGCGATCGATCGTCACCACCAGCCGCTGTTCTGTAATTTCCTTCACCGTGCGCGTCTTGGGCACATTCACTTCAATGCCGCTCTGCAATACCGGCACGCTGATCATAAAGATGATCAGCAGCACCAGCACCACGTCCACCAGCGGCGTAATGTTGATCTCCGCCAGCGAAGTCCGCGTCTGCCCGGTGCTACTTGTATAGGCCACGATCTACCTCGCGAGTCGGCTCCACATTGGCCGGCCTCGGCGCCGGAGCCGTGCGCACCGGAATCTCTTCGAGCGAATTCAGCAGCTCCCGGCAAAAGTCGTCGATCGCCGCGGCAAAGACCCTGATCCGCGCCGAGAATTGGTTGTAGGCGATATTGGCAGGCACAGCCACAAACAGCCCCGCCGCCGTCGTAATCAGCGCCTCGCTAATGCCCGGCGCAACCGCTCGCAGCGTCGCCGCCCCCGCCGTTCCCAGTTCATGAAAGGCATCCACAATGCCCATCACGGTGCCGAAGAGGCCGACGTACACGCTGATCGACGCAATCGTGGCCAGCCACGTCATCCTCCGCTCCAAGCTGGTCACCGCCTCGCTTGCCGCAGTTTGTGCCGAGCGCTCCAGCGGCGACAGATTCCTGGGCGGGCCAAAGCCTCCCGTCTGCCGCTTGTAAGTCTCGTAGACATCCACAAAGACCTGCGCCAGCGGGCTCGCCTTGCACTCCGCGGCCAGGCCGGCAATCTCCTGCAAGCGCGTCGCCTTGCGAAAGCCATGCAGGAATTTCCGGCTCGCCTTGGTCGCCGCGCGGAAGGTCGAGCTCTTGCCCAGAATCACCGACCACGAGTAAAGGCTCGCGATCAGCAGCAGCAACAGCACGGCCCTCGCCACCAGGCCGCTACTGGAAAGCATCTCCCACAGCGCGCTGGAAGCCACGGCCGGCGGCACGGATACCGGACCAGACTGCGCCGCGCCCGCGTCAGCCTGCAAAGCAACAAAAATCGCAGCGGTAAGAATCGCTCTTCACCTCTCTCTTCACGGTATCAGACGGCCTGTTGCCTTCCAAGTTATCCTTCTGGTCCCCCCTGCCGTTTTCGGCCGCATCTTTCAGCCGCGCCAGCGCTCTTCATGCTATGCTGCGCTCGGATTGTCAAGGCTCAAGCGATAACCTACCATTGTCGGTATCACCGAAGCGCCTCAAGAGGTTCCATCCATATGCTCGTAGAACTCCGCGCTGAAAACTACGCCGTCATCGATCACGCCATCGCCGTCTTCGGCCCCGGCCTCAACCTGCTCACCGGCGAAACCGGCGCTGGCAAATCCATCCTGGTCGACGCGTTGGCTCTGCTGATGGGCGGCAAATCCTCCGCCGAGGTCGTCCGCCACGGCGCGGATAAGGCCGTCGTCTCCTGCGTCTTTGAGTCCACCCTGAACGCCGAAAATATCCTGGAAGAAAACGGTATCGACTCGGGCGGCAATGACGTCATCCTGCGGCGCGAAATTCTCTCCACAGGCAAGGGCCGCGTCTTCGTCAACAACCAGCCGGCCACGGTCGCCGTCCTGCGCCAGCTTGCCCCTGAACTGGCCCTGGTCCACGCTCAGAGCGAGAGCCACACCAGCTTTGACCAGGCTCAACAGCGCGTCCTGCTCGACCGTTTCGGCGGTCTTTCTACTGACAATGTAACTGAAGCCTACTCGCGCTGGCGCGACGCCTCAGCCAAGCTCGACGAGCTCCTTCAGGGCGAGCAGGACCGTCTGCGCATGGTCGATCTCTGGAGCTATCAACAGAAGGAGATAGAAGCCGCCCATCTTGTCGCAGCCGAGGACGAGGCGCTCGAAACCGAAAAGCGCGTCCTGGCCAACGCCGAAAAGCTCTACGCCGCCGCCATGGGCGCATTCGACCAGCTTTATGAAGGCGGCGCATCTGCCGAGGCCGCCCTCCGCGCCGCCCTGCGCAACGTTGAAGAGCTAGCCCGCTACGACGCCCGCTTCATGGACGCAGCACAGCAGCTTGCCTCCACCCGCGCCACTTTGGGGGACATTGCCGCCAGCCTGCGCGACTACGCCGACGCCATCAACGCCAGCCCCGAGCGCCTCGCCGAGATTGAAGATCGCCTCGCCATACTCGACCGCCTCAAGCGCAAATACGGCAAGACCGTCGCCGAGGTCATCGCCTTCGCGGAAGACGTAGCCCGCAAGCTCGCCGAGGTCGAGGACCGCGACGAAATTCTCAAGGCACTTCGTGCTGTTCTCGACGGAGCAGTTGTGGCCTATCGAGAAACGGCCAGCGCCCTCAGCGCCGAGCGCGCCGCCGCCGCCAACAAGCTGGCCCACCTGGCCGAAGCCCAGATCAACTCCCTCGCCATGAAGGTCCGATTTGAGGTCGCCATCACCGCCTCCGACCGGCAGGCCCACTGGACCTCCACCGGTTGGGACACCGTCGAATACCGCATCTCCACCAACCCCGGCGAACCCCTCAAGCCCCTGCATGAAATCGCCTCCGGCGGCGAAATGTCCCGCGTCATGCTGGCCCTCAAAGTCAGCGTGGAAGAAGGCGCCGTCAAGCCCAAAAAGAAGCAGCCCACGCCGCGCACGCTGGTCTTCGACGAGATCGACATCGGCATCGGCGGTCGCGCCGCCGAAGCCGTCGGCCAGAAGCTCAAATCCCTAAGCCGCGGCCAGCAGGTTTTGTGCGTAACCCACCTGCCCCAGATCGCCGCCTTCGCCGACCAGCATTTCCTAATCGACAAGCGCGAATCCGACGGCCGCACCAAAACCAAGGTCAGCCTCCTGGACGACCGCTCCCGCCTCCACGAAGTTGCCAGAATGCTAAGCGGCGCAAAAGTCACCGAAACCAGCCTCCAGCACGCCGCGCAGATGATCGCGGGAAGCCGGTGATCGGTCGAAGAGCATTTTCTTGTGGCAAGGCAACTGGATTAGTGCTCCAATTAGACTATGGGAGCGACAAATGCTGAACGACAAACCGCAATCTACAAAGTCAGAGCCACGTGAGAAAAGCTGTTCGCAGAATCGCAAAAATACGAGGTCTCAAAATCAGAACCGGGATTGGCTGATGCACCTCGAAATCAAATGGAAGCGGCCTAAAAATAAGGACAGGGTGAAGAAATCAAGAAGGGACTAAAGATTCGAGAATGAGGCAATCATGAACTTTAATCAAGGAATGCGCCGGCTTTCAATAGTTATAGGCGTGCTTGGGGCAATAGTCGGAGGGTTTCAAGCTTACAAGCTCTTGCGCAACGTACCGTCAGAGCGTTATCAGCATAAGATTTATGAGGAGTTGACAACCGAGCAAATCGTGAAGCGGGAGCAGGCACTGCTGCTCGCTGCCCGAAAGGATGGTATCGTTTTTTGGCATCCCCTCACATCTTATGTCGGCGATCCTCATGCGAAAAAGTTAGATGTGGTGGGTCAAGATGATTCCGCTCAGGAGGTAGCTTACGAAACACTCGAAAAGAGATACGTCGAAATGATCAGCCCGGAGCTTCGTCAACCGACTGCCTCAAATGAGATCAGAGTAATCTTTTGGAAGCCAGATCTCACGGTGGACTTCTTCGATATGCAGGGCGGTGGATATGTTTCATCAGAACCTTCGCCCAGTGCGTGGCTATACCTTTTGTGGATCGATTAAGCCCGTAAAGTTCTGTAGAAGCGTCTGAGTGGCTTGAGCGAGCCA
>CAZDYU010000043.1:0-28956 GCA_964509755.1 uncultured Occallatibacter sp.
CTACTTGTTCACTATTTACGGACAAGCACTAAAGTCGTGCCCTGGTTACAAAGCCATTGGGAATTGCCTTCTGAAGAGTTTTCCGCAGCCTGTAAAGCCCAGCTTTCCTTTCAGCCCTTTGCGGCCCCCTTCGACTCCGCTCAGGGCAGGCTAGAAGTCGGGCCCTGATTACAAAGCAACAAGTTTCAGAGGCTCCAAACCTTGATGCAGATCACGGATGACGGTGTGCAACTGCCGTTTTTAGGATTATTTATGTGCGGGGATTATGCTGCAGGGCGATTTTGGCCGTGAATCCGCTGATCGATTCGGTGGCATGGTAATCAGCAAATCCATGCAATATCGTGGAACCAGAGTCGATGTATCCCGAAGGCACAGCGTTCAAGTCGATGCGACCATCAGGGGGCGGCGACCCTGCAAAAAACTCAACAGGACACAGTTACTCTGGTACCGCTCTAGAATAGGGGTTGGCGCCAACTATTCCCTATTCCCCGCACTCCCTTTACAATCAGAGCAATGACAGCCCCCAGCCACGCCCAGCAACTCCTCTCGATTCTCGCCCGCCTGAGTTTCCGCCTCGGCCAATTTACGCTCTCCTCCGGCGGCGTCAGCGACTATTACGTCGACTGCCGCACCACCACCCTCCACGCCGAGGGCGGACGCCTCACTGGCCACGCCGTGCTGGAACTATTAGAAGAGAAAGCAATTGAAGCAGAGGCTGTTGGCGGGCTTACTCTGGGCGCCGACCCCATCGTCTCCAACGTCGCCACCGCCAGCGCCTGGCGTGCGCAGACCAATCCCAGCGCGCCCCTCCTCAACGGCTTCCTCGTCCGCAAAACCGAAAAAGCCCACGGCACCGGCCGCCGCATTGAAGGCTTCTGCCGACCCGGCGCGCGCGTCGTCATCGTGGACGACGTATGCACCACCGGCGCGTCCACCATCAACGCCATTGAGGCTGCCCGCGAGGCCGGCATGATCGTTGCCGCCGTCGTCTGCCTCGTCGAGCGCCAGGAGGCCAACGGCCGTCCCGCCGTCGAGGCCGCCGCGGCGGGCGCGCCTTTCTTGAGTCTCTTCACCGCCAACGATGTCCGCGCCGAAAAGCTCCGCCAAAACGCGGCTGACGCATAAGCCGCCGAATTCTAGAGCGCTACTCCGTCGCAGGCCGCGCCTTTTTCTCGACAAAATTCGTAATCAACCCAACCGGCAGAAAGCGCACCATGAGCGCGGTAAACCTTCCCTTGAAGTAGGGAATCAGCGTCCGCTGCCCGCGCGCCATCGCAGCCACGGCCTGCCGCGCCACCTCATCGGCCGTCTGCATTCCGCGCCGCTTGAAGGCCGCCGCGTGAGCAATGTCGAAGAACTCGCTCTGCGTCGGTCCAGGGCAGAGCGCCGTCACCTTCACGCCGAAGCGCGCCACCTCCGCGGCCAGCCCCAGCGCAAAGAAGCGGTCAAAGACCTTGGTTGCCGCGTAAGTCGAGATGTACGGCACCGGTTGAAAGCTCGCCGTCGAGGCCAGAATCAGCACCCACCCGCGCCGCCGCTCGACCATGTGCGGCACAAACAGCCGAGCCAGCCGCACCATCGCCTCGCAGTTGACCCGCACCTGGCTCAACTCCTGCTCCATCGGGCTCTGGCAAAACGCGCCATACTGGCCCAGTCCCGCATTGTTGATGAGAATCTCGACGGCCAGGCCCGCGCCTTCGGTCGCATCGAAAATTCGCCGCGGAGCCGACGGATCGTTCAAGTCCGCGACTACAATCCGAACCTCAGCGCCCTTGGCTTCCAGTTCCGCGGCCAGCAACTCCAGCCGATCCTTGCGCCGGGCCGTAAGGATCAATTTGGCTCCGTGCGCCGCCAGTTCCCGCGCCAGCGCCGCGCCAATCCCCGCGCTGGCTCCGGTAACCAGCGCCCATCTGTCCCTCAACTGCCGCATGTTATTCATCGCGAAATCATCATAGCGCAGCAACGCTCAGCCAGCCGGACACTTCCCATCTTCCTGATGCCGGAAACTTGTTGCTTTGTAATCAGGGCCCGACTTCAGTCGGGCCGCAAAGGGCTGAAAGGAAAGCGGGGCTTTGCTTTACAGGCTGCGGAAAGAGGGCTATTCGGGTGGTGCAATCGCGATTGAGCGTAGCAGGGGCTAAAGCCCTTTTGATTCTATGGGCTTTGTCGGCCCGACTAAAGTCGTGCCCTGATTACAAAGCCATTGGGAATTGCCTCCTGAAGAGTTTTTCCGCAGCCTGTAAAGTCGTGCCCTATCAAAACATCGACCAGATAAGAAACAAGCGTGGACCGGGAGGTCCACGCCACAGCCGGCCAGGAGGCCGGCGCTACAGGCTCATTCCATTACGGACAGGCAAGGCTGGTGGACGACTTCTCCGCGGTTATTTAGGCGGTGAGGCTGCCTGGCCGTAATAGGCGGCGCTGCCGTGCTTGCGGAGAAAATGCTTGTCGCGCAGTGCGGCTTGCAGTGGCCTGACATGCGGATTGAGGGCCAGGGTTTGGCTGGCCATGCGCGCCACATACTCCAGAATCGCCGCGTTGTGAGCGGCCTCTGCGGCGCTGGCTCCCCAGGTGAAGGGGCCGTGGCCGGCGACGAGCACGGCGGGAATCGCCTGGGGATCGAGGGTGTAAAAGCGCTGCACGATGGCAACGCCAGTCTGGCGCTCGTAATCGCCGGCAATCTGCTCCTCGCTGAGCTCGGCCGTGACTGGAACCGGTCCATGAAAGGAGTCGGCGTGGGTGGTTCCAAGGCAGGGAATCTCATACTTGGCCTGCGCCCAAGCGGTGGCGCACTCGGAGTGGGTATGCGCCACGGCGCCGATCTGCTCAAAGTGCCTGTAGATCTCGAGATGCGTATCCAGATCCGCGGAGGGACGCAGATCGCCATCGACAATCTCGCCATCGAGATCGGTGACAACGATCATCTCCGGTGTCAGGTCGTCGTAGGCCACGCCGCTGGGCTTGATGGCTACCAGGCCCAGGGAGCGGTCAATGGCGCTGAGATTGCCGAAGGTGTAAAGCACCAGCCCGCGGCGAACCAGTTCCAGGTTCGCTTCGAGCACTTCTTCGCGCAAGGCCTGCAAGAGCATTTGGGTGGTTCTCCCGTCAAACCGCGGCACACGGGCCGTTCAAGTTACTTTGGCACGGCAACGATGGCAACCGGACTGGCTCCGACCGTACCGGTGATTGTAAACGAATCCAGTTTACCGGTGGTACTCGCGTCGAAGGTATAAGCATCCAGTGGTACGCTGCCTAGGTTGTTCACCACAAATACGAAGTCGCCGGACGAATCCAATGCCATGGCCAATGGATCCTCCCCTGTCGCCGCTGGATTGGATTGCAGCGTTAGAGAGGACGTCGAAGAATTCAACAAGAAGCCGGTGATATTTCCATTGCCAGTCCCAACCGAGTTGGCGACGTAGACATAGCCATTGGAGTCGGCGAGGATGGCGTGAGGTCCGTTTCCGCCGCTCGGATAAGGATAGGAGGTTGAGATCGATGGCTCAGTGCCCAGTACATCGGACGCAATCGGAATGATGCGCAAAGCTCCGGAGTCCGTGGTGGAGGAAGTAAAGTACCCAGCCTCGCCAATATAGAGGAAGCTGGTGTTCGGATCGAAGGCCACAGAAATCGCAGTCCCCAGAGCTGTTCTGAAATCGTGCGTGCTGCTCAGCGGGTTTGTGGTGCCTGTAAAATCCGTACCGACGGTAAAGACAAATGTATCGGTTTCAGAGCCAACGGCGACGGAAACGAGTTTGTCGTCAGGAGAGATGGCCATTCCGCCATAGGTGACGCTGCCACCGGCAGCCAACAATCTGGCGGGAACGCTTGTGAGGCTGGCAACTAAAGATTCGCCGGTAGTGGTGCTGATCGGCAATGCGTAGAGCGTCGGCTGCCCCGAGGTATCTGAAGCATCCAGAAGCCAATGACCGGATGAATCCACTTGCAGTGCATAGGAGTAGTTGTCGGGGATTGTTCCAGCGGAGACCAGTGTCAGAGCGCCGCCTGTGCCGACGTCATATAGCAAAATACCATTGGCCGTAGCCACATAGAGGAAGGGACCAAATGGATCATATGCCATGGCCTGGGGCGCGCCAGCAGTAGCGGGCAGGGGGGTTGGGCTGCCGGTCAGCGCAGTCAGCTTGCTGGAACTGATGGAATATCCGTAAATGCCAGTGCTGGTCAGGACATAGAAGCTGCCGCTTGAAGTAGGTGTGGTGGCGCAGGTGGCAGTCGAGGTGTTCGAGACCTCGACGCAGAAGCTGGTGGTTTCGGCAGTAGAGCCGGAGACGCCGGTCAAGTTCATCTCATAGGCTCCAGTTGGCGAGGCGCTCGGCGCGGTCGCGGTGAAGGTGGTGGACTGCGCCGACGAGGTGGTGAAATCGAGTGAGGAGGAGGTGAAGTTGCAGGTTGGGTATTCAGAAGAGGTTGCGCCGGTGGGGAAGCTGGTTACCGAGCAACTGAGTGTCACCGTTCCGGTAAAGGAACTGCCTGGCGTCAACCTAAGACCCACGGAACTGGAGGTTGCGCCTGGGGCTACGGTGACGCTGGTGGGGCTGGCGGCAAGACTGAAGCCGGTGGTAGTGCCGTTGTTCGGGGCCTGCCAGAAGTCGCCGCAACCGGTCAGAAAGCATAGCGCAACCGGCGCTGCCGCAAGCATCCAATGTGCAAACCTTCCCATCCTCATCGCTGCTCCTTTATTTACCGTCAACCGGCTGTGCTGTCTTTCGGGGTCCGCATACAGGGTATCGCCTGACGGCGCATCTTGTCTTGCCGCCGAGCGCACGGTCGCAGCCCGATAATCTGGTAGACGCAGCGGGGGTGGGAAGCGCTTGAGGGGCGCGGCGACGGCTGGGCTGATAGATTCTTAAGAGAAGCGGGCGTGGACCGGGAGGTCCACGCAACAGCCGGCCGGGAGGCCGGCGCTACAGTTTGAAGCTATTGGAAATTCAACCCCCATCCGAAAGAAATCGAGCCATGTTTCATAGCACTGAAGATCTTCGCATCCAATGGACCAAAGTCGTCCTTCCCCCTGTCTTTCTTGAAGAAGAAAGGCCCATCAATGAAGCCGCATCGGCGACGATCTTCGACGCCCGCAACGAAATCTCCGCGATTCTGGAGGGCAGCGACGAGCGGCTGCTGGTTCTGGCGGGCCCGTGCTCCATCCACGACACCAAGGCCGCGCGCGAGTATGCCCTGCTGCTCAAAGACGCCATTGCCGAGTTCAGCGCCGACCTGCGGATTGTGATGCGCGTCTACTTTGAGAAGCCGCGGACGACAATTGGCTGGAAGGGTCTGATCAACGATCCGTATCTGGACTCCTCTTACAAGATCAACGACGGCCTGCGCCTGGCGCGGCACCTGCTGCTGGATCTGGCCGAGATGGGCGTGCCCACGGGAACCGAATTTCTTGACATGATCTCACCGCAGTACATTGCCGGGATGGTGAGTTGGGGAGCCATCGGCGCGCGCACCACGGAGAGCCAGGTTCACCGGCAATTGGTGAGCGGCATCAGTTGCCCGGTGGGCTTCAAGAACGGGACCAGCGGCAATGTGCAGATCGCCATCGACGCGATTCTCTCCGCCGCGCACTCTCATGCTTTTCTGGGCCACACCAAGCATGGGCAATCGGCGATTCTGGTGACGAGCGGCAATCCGGAGACACACATCATTCTGCGCGGCGGCCGGGGCACGGTGAATTACACAGCCGAGAGCGTGGCCGATACCGCGGCGCAGATGGAAAAGGCCGGCCTGCCGCCGCGCATCATGATCGACTTCAGCCACGCCAACAGCAGTAAAGACTACCGGCGGCAGGGCGTGGTCTGCCACGATGTTGCGGGGCAGATTGCCACGGGCGACAGGCGGATTATGGGCGTGATGATAGAGAGCAATCTGGTGGCTGGCGCGCAGCCGCTGGTGGCGGGGCAGGCGCTGGTTTATGGGCAAAGCATTACGGATGGCTGCATTGACTGGAAGGATACGCACGGGCTGCTGAAGGAGTTGGCGGAGGCGGTAAGGGCAAGGCGGGGATAGGTAAATTGCTGATTCAGATTTGTGGTATCCCAGGTCCGAAAATTCGGACCTGGGGCACCCGGCTCCCTGCTATGTGTACTGATACTGAAGCGTGGACGGGTTTATCCGAATCTCCTGCGTTTCATCGGAGCAGGTGTCTGTGATGTTCGGCATTAGTTCCATCAAGCCCTTAATGCCCTCTGCTAGTCCGGGATCCAAATTGACAACCATTAGCCGTACGAGTTTATCCATTTGGGAACCTATCTCATAACGGTCATTCTCAATCTTCGAGAGATGGGTATGGCTCACATGCAAGAAACGAGCGAATTCCACAGCACTCTTATTCACATATTTGCGGAGAAACCGCACTTCGTTTCCGCAGAGCTTGTTAGGGTTACGCAATATCCCGAGCGCCAAAACGCGCATCAGACCATCCATATTCGGAATGATAGGGTCGGTGTTACCGCAGTGGACGCACTCGATCACCTTAACCTGATGCAGTATTACGGGGACGCCCATCTCCTTGAATTCGTAGTCCTTGCAGACAACTTGAGCAGTCTTTCCGCAACTTCCACACAATTCTGTTTTCATACGGTCCTCCTTTTTGTCTCCACCGAGAAAACAGTGATTAGATATGCCTGGTTGACCTGCTAAAAACTGAACACAATAGCAAGCCATGTTCCATCCGGGACATACCCTTCGATGGTGTATTTCCACTCCCCAGTTTTCATATCGAGTTCGGAAGGGTTGTAAATGCACCCAGACCGGAGTACTTGCCATGCATCCGGTATTGTCAGATCTTCCTTTCCAAGTTCTTCTCGAAAATGCTTCCCAGGAACCACCGTACCTGTTCCTCCCAAACAATCTGAGAGAACATCGCGGGCAACTTCCTGCGTTAATGCGTTAATCGGCATAGGTGTTGACATAATGACAACATTTCTTAGACGCTGTCAAATAGAAAAAGATGCACACTATATAGCTCCACTCAACAAGAAGCACCACAATATGTAGCGTTTTATATGACTCTCCAACAGGAATCAGGAACACAGTACTGGCATTTTGATCCACACGGCGCTGGTTCCCAGAGTGTCTAAGAGCCACAGCGACATCTCCGCCGAGATGCCTGCCTTGCAATTCCGGATGCGCGAGAGTGTGGGCCGCGAGCCGTGCAGCCGCGCCGCAGCCTCCTTGACATCCATCTCACCCAGCTACTCGCGTAGCACACGCCCTGAACGCGCCGGATTGAAGATTTCCGCCATGTTCCCATCCGCCCATCTGTCGGCATTGCAGCCCTCAGGCGGAGGTCAACTGGCTGAAGATCTCAGGCAGGTTGACGTACAGGGGCGTACCTTTGACCTCAAGCCGCTCGGCTTCGACCCATTTCGCGCCAGAGCACATGCGGCCGGTGCGCATCTTTGGATTGATGATCCAAACCGTCTCGACGCCCATTGCGCGGTAGTCTTTGGCGCGCTCTTCGGTGTCGGAGTAGCTGTCGTCGGGAGAGAGGATTTCGATGACCAGCAGCGGCGGATCGGTCAGCACGTCGGGCTGCGCTCCGGCGGTCAGCACAACCAAGTCCGGCACGCGGACCCGGTTCTCGGCAACGCGCATCCGCTGTTCGGTACTGCCAATGATTCCCCACTGCTTCTCATGCGTACCGAACCAAAGTGCCAGCAGCCATTGCAATCGTGCGTGTTCCCACTTGCCCACGTTGCGCTCCCTGATCTCTCCGTCCACATACTCGCAGTCCGGCCTGTAGCTGGTGCTGAGGTATTCATTCAACGGGATGTGCAGAGCCGTGGCCATACTACGGAATATAACATGACTCTCATAAAGAAATATGCTGTTTCATGCGGGTCGCCCCAGAGCCTGCGTTGCCGCGGAGAGGCTTCAGTTTACTGGGTGAAGAGCCTGTCCGGTGGAACCCAGTATCATGGTCCTCAGCGCAAGGGGGCGGCGGGAAGCGGGAATGCAGGCAACGATCTTCATCTCGGCGGGCGAAGCCAGCGGCGAGCACTATGGGGCGCTGCTGGTGGGCGCGCTGAAGAGGCAGATGGCTACGGCAGGCCAGACGGCCAGCTTCTTTGGCATGGGCGGGGCGCGGATGAATGCGGCGGGGCTGGAGTGCATCGTGCGCTCTGAAGATATGGCCGTGATGGGGCTGACCGAGGTGGTGCGGCATCTGCCGCGCATCTGGGGCGAGTATCGCAAGCTGAAGCGAGCGATTCGGGAACGGCCGCCTTCGGTTGCTGTACTCATTGACTTTCCGGAGATTCACTTTCGGCTGGCGGAGGAGCTGCATCGGCTGGGCGTGCCGGTGATCTTTTTTGTGAGCCCACAGTTGTGGGCGTGGAAGAAGCACCGCATCAAGCTCGTCCAGAAATATATTGCCAAGATGCTGGTGATCTTTCCCTTTGAAGAGGCGTTTTATCGCGAGCGCGGCGTGGAAGCGGAGTTCGTGGGGCATCCGCTGGCGGAGCTGCCGCTGCCGGCGATGAGCCGCGAGGAGTTTGCGAAAAAGAACGGGCTGGATGCGGCGAAGACGTGGATTGGATTGCTGCCGGGGAGCAGGGCGAAGGAGATCGGCGACCTACTGCCGGAGATGCTGCTTGCGGCGCGGAGGCTGGGACAAGCAGCGGAAAAAGGTCATTATTTTGAAGGGATTTCCATGGAACGTCCCTCAGGGGCTAAAGCCCCCGTCAATCCTGGTTCATCAATGTACGGGCTGAAGCCCGTATCCTTCAACTCAAATCCTGAACCCTTCCTCACTGCTGGTTTTGAATTCATCCTTCCGCTGGCGCCGACGCTGAATGCGGCGCAGCGCGAGGAGGTGCGGCGTATCGCCAATACGCACGGCTCCGGCCTGACACTACGGTTAATCGACGACATTGGCGCCGAAGGCGCAGTTGGCCCCACTGCGGGTGGCGCCCGCGCGGCGCTCTTTCACGCTCGCGCATCGGTTGTGGCCAGCGGCACGGCTACGGTGGAGGCGGCGTTGATCGGCAATCCCTTTGTAGTGGTCTACCGGGTCTCGGCGCTTACTTACGCGATTGCCAAGCGGGTGGTGACGGTGGCGCATGTGGCCATGGTGAACCTGATCGCGGGCTCGCGGATTGTGCCGGAGTTGATTCAAAGCGACTTTACGGCAAAAAATATCGTCCAACAGATTGCGCCGCTGCTACCGGATGGGCTGCCTCGGCAGTCCATGAGGGAGGAGCTGGCGCGGGTGCGGGGATTGCTGGCCAAACAGTCGGAGGGCGGGGCGATTGAGCGGGTGGCGGCGGTTACGCTGGAGGCTCTGGGGTTGGTGGTATCTCAGGTCTGAAGATTCAGACATGGGGATCCAGCGGGGACGATCCGATTGAATGTTCAAGATTTTGGTTATATGGTTCGGGAATTCATACTCTTCCTTTAAAGGTTTGAAATTTTTGGCAAGTTAGCGTCCGCTTCGCGGACATAGCAAGTTAGCGGGTTGGCGGATGGTAATGGACGGCACGGGTTCCATGCTTTGCGAGTTGGCGGAGCGGGTGAAGAACAAAAGAGTAACAAGCTTGGACCGGGAGGTCCACGCGACAGCCGGCCAGGAGGCTGGCGCTACAACCCGCGAGTTGGCGGAGCGGATGGACGACTGATACAAGGCAGGTCTGCGATGCGGATGGAATGGAAAATCCTGGCGGCGGCTGGGCTGGCCTGGGCTCTGACGATGGCGTCTCCTGTGGCCGCGCAGCGCTCGGCGCTGACTATCTCCGGCTACGTGATCGACGCCGAGATCGATACGGGGACGCACCATCTGGCGGCCAAGGCGACGGTGAGTTTTACCGCGCCGGAGAACTCCGAGGTGGTGAGCTTTGGCTTTCATCCGGCGCTGAAAATCTCCAAGATCACAGACGAGAGCGGAGCGGTGCTGACCGGCGAGCGCTCACCCGATGGGACCGTCCGCGTGACCCCGGCGACGCCGTTTGTGCGCGGGCAGGCTGTGCATTGGACGTTTGAGTACGAGGGCGCAATCACCGGCAACGACGATGGCCCGATTGAAGGCTTGAAACTGGCCGCTATCCAGGAGCCGATCACTTATTTGCTCTACGCTGGGCGCTGGTTTCCTACAGTTGGTTACATGACCGACCGCTTCACGATGGAGCTGCACATCCGCGTGCCGCAGGGGATGCGCGTTGTTGCCAGCGGCAGCCAGGGCGCGTCGAAAACCGTGACGCTGGCCAACGGCAAAGACGGCGACCAGTACGACTTCAACTGGAGCAAGCCGGGCTTTCCGGGCACGGTGATTGCGGGCCGGTATGGCGCGCCGATTGCGGCTGGAGGCACGAAGATTTACCTGACGCTTGCACACCAGCAATTCGCAAAACAGTTGGCGGAGACAGCGGCCAAGGAGTTCGATTTTTTCACGGACAGCTTTGGCGCGGCAGAGACCAGCCATGTGAATGTGGTCGAGCTGCCCGACGACACGCTGCCCGCGACGTGGGCGCCGGAGGTGGCCGCGATCATGGGCCGCACGGTGAGCGACAAGAGCGGCATCCGCCTGTTGGCCAATACGCTGGCGCATCAGTGGTGGGGCTCGGAGGTGAGCCCGCGCAGCCTCAACGACGCATGGATCACCAACGGCATGGCACGCTACGGCGAACTGATGTTCGTGGAGGATGAGAGCGGCAAGAAGGCGATGAGCACGGCGCTGGTGGATGTGTCGGCCGGCGCGCTGGCCTACGATTCGATTCCACTTTCAAGCATCAGCCGGCTGAGCCCTTTTTCGCCGGAGTTTCAATCGATGACGCTGGAAAAAGGCGCGATGATCTTTCACATGCTGCGCTGGGAGATTGGCGACAAGGCCTTTCTGGCCACGCTGAAGGGCGCGCTGAGCCAGTACACGGACAGTTCGATGCGCTCGGCGGATTTTGAAAAGGTGGCGGCGGAGGTGAGCGGGCAGCAGTTGACGCCGTTCTTTGCGCAGTGGGTGGACGGCACCGGCGCGCCGCAATTCAACAATAAATACGCCGTCTACCGGCTGGGCAACAACAAGGGCTTTCGCACCATTGGCGAGATTGGGCAGGATCTGGATCTGTTTAATATGCCGGTGGAATTGCGCGTGGAGACCGACGGCAAGACGGAGACCAAGCGCATCGACATTGTGGGCACGGATACGCAATTTGTGATGGACACCTTTGGGCGGCCGCGGCGGATCAGCATCGATCCGCAGAACTGGGTGCTGAAAACCACGCCCGATTTGCAGGTGCGCGTTGCGATTCTCAAGGGCCAGCAACTGGTGGCGCAGGGCGATCAGACCGGCGCGCTGGCCGAATATCAGGAGGCGCTGAAGGCCAACTCGCAGAGTTCGCTGGCCAACTATCGCATTGGCGAGCTGCTCTTTGCGCAGCACAACTACCAGGCCAGCGTGAACTCCTTCCGCGACGCGCTGCGCGGCGACGACGAGCCGCGCTGGACCGAGGTTTGGAGCCACATCGAGATCGGCAAAATCTTCGACATTACCGGCCAGCGGGAGCGCGCGGTGAACGAGTATCGCCTGGCGGTGCAGACCAACGACAATACGCAAGGCGCGGTGAACGAGGCGCGCCAATGGCTGCAGAAGCCATACAAGCGGCCGGAGAGCGATTAGGGAATTGCGAGCAAGAACTCTGTTCACGCATAGAGTTTGGCTTGGCAAGACGTAGCGGCTCTTCTTTCAGTTTTTGGGAATCCCCGATTCCGCCCTGGACTGACCATCCGCGATATTAATAAAAGCGGGGCAGAGTTTTCATAAACATATTAATTATCACAGTTAATGGGAGTGCCGGTAACTGTGATAATTTTGCTATAATCGCAACCATGGATCGCCGAAGGAACCCGTATGCGCCAGGAGCCGGACTACAACCGCCTGAATTGGCAGGACGTGACAAGCTTATTGAAGAGGCAACGATCGATATGGATCGCGTCCTAGACGCACGCCCCACCAAAGGGATGATGTTATTGGGCCTGCGCGGCGTAGGAAAGACGGTTTTGCTGAACAGGCTTCACGGAATGGCGGAAGAAAAGGGCTTTCGGACGGCCAAGGTGGAAGCTCCAGAGGGCGGAATGCTTCCTCAACTCCTTGCACCCGAATTGCGCCGGGTTCTTTATAGCCTCGACCTCAAATTGGTTCGAGGACAGAGAGTTCATCGGGCGGCCTCGATTCTAAGGAACTTTGTGTCCGCTTTCAAGGTCAAGGTAGGTGACATCGAAATAGGCATCGATCCAGCCCGTGGCGAGGCCGATTCTGGAAACCTGGAACAGGATTTACCGGTTTTATTAGTCGCTGTATGTGAGGCCGCTAAAGAGCGCGACGCGGCATTGGGTATCTTTCTTGACGAGGTGCAGTATCTATCGTCTGAGGAATTGGCCTCACTTATCGTTGCCTGTCACGAAGTGGCGCAGCGCAATCTTCCCATGTTTTTTGTAGGGGCTGGACTTCCGCAGATAGCCGCGCTTGCCGGGAATGCAAAATCCTATGCCGAGCGATTGTTCACTTATCCCGTAGTTGGCCAGCTTGAGGCTCCTGCCGCTCGCGCGGCGCTGATCAACCCCGCGAAGAACGATGGGGTGGATTTCCGCGCTGATGCCGTCGAGGAAATCCTGCGTGTCACGGAGCGGTATCCGTATTTCATCCAGGAATGGGGCTTTCATGTTTGGAATTTTGCACCCGCAAGTCCCATCAAGCGCGTTCATGTTCAAGAGGCCACACCTGGTGTCATCGCGCACTTGGATGCCAACTTCTTCCGCGTTAGATTCGACCGCTTGACCCCGCTTCAGCAGAAATACCTTCGTGCGATGGCGGAACTTGGGCCGGCTCCGCTCCAAACCGGTGAGATTGCCTCGACACTTGGCGTAGAGGCTGCATCCGTCGCTACTGTGCGGCAGCAGTTGATCAACAAAGGCATGGTCTGGAGTCAGCGCCACGGCGAGACAGCCTTCACAGTACCTCTGTTCAGCGAGTTCATGAAGCGGCAAATGCCCAAGCTTGAAAAGCACTCACCGAGACGGCGATTCAATTAGGGGAGTGGGAGCAATTGCACTCGCATCCTGTTTTGTCTCAAATTGAGGCGCACGCGCGGCTCTGAATAAATACCTGCGTAACGTGACGAATGGCGCTTGCATCTACCGCGGGAGCCGCGCTAAGCCGATGACCTGAGCATGAAACCGCTATGTTTTCTTCACTGCGCCGTCTTATTTGCAGGATTGAGTTTGGCAGCAACTGCCGCATGGGCCGCGCAGGCTATCCCCGCCGCGCCTTTGGTTCAAGGGCCGGTGGAGGAGGGCGCGCGCGTGGTGCTGCGCGGCAATGTGCATCCGGCGGTGCAAGCCGCGGAGGGAGTAGACCAGGGAGCCGTCGAGGGCTCGATGCCGGCGGGACGAATGCTGCTCTTGCTGCAGCGCTCAGCGGCGCGGCAGGCGGGGCTGGAGGAGTTCCTTCAGGCGGCGCATACGCCGGGCAATGCCGCGTTTCATCAGTGGCTTACGCCGGAGGAGTTTGGCAAGCAGTACGGGCCGGATGATTCGGATATGGCCGCTGTGACGGCGTGGCTTGAGTCGCACGGATTGACCGTGAATCAGGTTCATGCCGGGCGCATGGCTCTCGAATTTTCAGGCACCGCGGGGCAAGTGAGCGAAGCCTTTCAGACCCAGATTCATCGCTATCAAGTCAACGGCGAGACGCATTTGGCCAACGCCAGCGCGCCTTCGGTTCCCGCCGCGCTGGCTGCTGTAATTGCCGGTCTGACGCCGCTGAACGACTTTCATCCGCGGCCGCATCTGAGCGTGCTGGGGCAGGCAAAGTTCAATCCCGCGACTCATTTGGCAACTCCGCAATGGACGTATTCGGTGGGAAGCGGCGTGTATTTTGTGATGACACCCGGAGATTTTGCGACGCAATACGACATTAATTCCGTGTATAAATCCGGCGTTACCGGCGTTGGGCAGACGATTGGCATCATCAGCGAATCGAATGTGGATCTGAGTTTGGTGCAGGCCTATCAGACGCTCTTCGGGCTGACGGCCAACCTGCCGCAGGTGGTGGTGGACGGCGAAGACCCCGGCCAGAACGGTGATGCCACAGAGGCTTATCTGGACATCGAGCTGGCGGGCTCAGTTGCTCCCGGCGCAACGGTGATGCTGTACACCTCAGCCGGCACGGCGCTGACCGAGGGACTGGCGCTGGCGGCTTACCGCGCGGTGGACGACAACCAGGCCAGCATCATCAGCGTCAGCTATGGCGTCTGCGAACTGGAGCTGGGCCAGGGCGGCAACACTTTTTGGAGCGCGCTTTGGCAGCAGGCTGCCGCGCAGGGGCAGTCGGTCTTCGTCGCCTCGGGCGATGGCGGCTCGGCCGGCTGCGACAACTTCAACGCGCAGCAGGTGGCGTACAGCGGGCTGCAAGTGAACGGCATCGCCTCCACGCCTTACAACATCGCGGTGGGCGGGACGGATTTTTACTACAGCCAGTACGCCGGCACAACTGCGGCCCTCAACGCGCAGGTGACAAGCTACTGGTCTGCTGCAACCACCGCGCCCGCCGTCTCGCTGTTAACGCCGATTCCAGAGCAGGTTTGGAACGATTTCTTTGGCTATAACCTCTACAACGCGGGCAATCCAAACTATATGCCCGGCGAAAACATTCTTGCCAGCGGCGGCGGCGCCAGCAGCGCGGCGGTGTATACAACCGGCACGGCGCAGGGCTACCCTAAGCCGGCATGGCAGAGCGGGGTGGGCGTTCCCACCGACAAACTGCGCGACCTTCCCGACGTTTCCCTCTTTGCCGGCAACGGATACAACTACAGCTTTTATCCGGTCTGCGCCTTCCCCGGCGACTGCTCGAGCGCAAATCTGAATGCGGGCGGCAGCGTGGTGGTCAGCGGCGTGGGCAGCACATCGGCCAGCACCCAGGCGATGGCCGGCATTCAAGCGCTGGTCAACCAAAGCCGGGCCAGCCGCCAGGGGCAGGCAGACTTTATCTACTATCCGCTGGCCGCCAAGCAGCCAACGGCATTTCACGATGTAACGGTGGGCAGCAGCCGGGTGCTCTGCTACCTGAGCACTGCGAATTGCGTGGCGGGAACTACAACCACGAATTCGAGTGGTTTTTATGTCGAAAACGGATACTCGGCTGGTGTCGGCTACGATCAGGCTACGGGGCTGGGATCGGTGGATGTGGCCAATCTGATCAAGTATTGGTCCAGCGTCGCGCTGACGCCAACTACCACCACGCTGGCCGTAAATCCGGTGAGCTTTGTGCATGGGCAGACAGCTACGGTGAGCGGTACAGTCGCGCGCACCACGGGCTCCGGCACGCCCACTGGGAGCGTGAGTCTTACGGCCAACGACGGCATCAGCCACTACGCGGCCATCGACGACCCGGCGTTGACCGGCGGCAGCTTTTACGCACAGATCGACAACCTGCCCGGAGGGACGTATCAGCTCACTGCCAACTACGGCGGCGACGGCACATTTGCGGCCAGCAAATCCGCCGCGGTTACCGTGACCATCACGCCGGAGAGCGATACGCTGGCCGCCACCGGATGGGCATGGAATCCCTTTGACTTGAATCTTTACCAGCTTCAGACTGGCATGACGCTGCCCTATGGAGCGCGGCTCTACCTGGATGCACAGCCGGTGAGCGCGAATGCGACCATTGCCGGTGAGCCGACGCCGGCGACCGGCACGGTCACCTTTACCGACAAAGCGGCGGCACCGGCAACAACCTCGACCATCTCGACCCAGCCGCTGAATGCGGCAGGCGTGGCCGAGTGGTCCACGGGCGTCTTTGCGCCGGGCGCGCACACCGTCACAGCCGCCTACTCGGGCGATCCCAGCTACAATCCATCCACTGCGGGCGAGGCTACTTTCACGGTGATTCAGGGCAGCACCAGCCTCACCGTCAAGCCGTTGGTGACCTCGGTTGCCGCTGGCGCCAGCGTAACAGTGGATGTGCAACTGTCCACTGGCTACTTGTCTCTGTTTGGAGCGCTGCCCACCGGCAATGCAACGGTCACGCTGGGCGGTAGCACGGCGACGGCCGCATGGCAGTCCTTTGGTCCCACCGGCAACGCCGCACTGGAGGCAGTGGTGACCTTCACGAATGTGCCTGCTGGCCTGCTGCCGCTGAACGCCTCGTACGCCGGCGACAGCAACTGGCTGGGCAGCGCGGCCAACGGCGGCATGGTGATCGCGCTCAGTAGCAAGCTGACACCCACGGTGCTGCTGACCACGAGTTCCGCGAACCCGGCCACCAGCCAGAGTTTTGCGCTCACCGTTACCGCCGCTGGCCCCGTAGGAATGCCGACGCCGACCGGGACCGTGCTCTTTCTTTCAGAAGATCAGAAATTTTCATTTGTGGGGCCGCTGTACAAGGGAACGGTCACACTGGTGATTCCCGGCTACGCCATTGTGAACGGGACCAATATCTTCACATGTGTTTACAATGGTGACAATAATTACAATTCCGCCGCCTCGAATGCGGTCAATGTCGTCAGCGCGCAAGCGGATTTCTCGCTGACAACGCAGAATGCCGAGTTGCAGATCTCCCCCTCCGGATCCGGCATCAGCACTCTGTCTCTTGTGCCGATTAACGGATTCAGCGGGAGCGTTACGCTGACTGCCAGCGCGCCCGCGGGCATAACGGTGACGCCGGCCGCGGCTTCGCCAACGCTGAGCGCGGCGATAAGCGACGCACTCACGATCAAAGTGATTGCCGGCAAAACCACGGGGATTTATCCAGTGATCGTCACAGCAACCGGCGGCGGACGCGTGCACACCGCGCAGATTCTAGTACAGGTTCTCACCGTGGCAGCGCCGGTATTTTCGCTCGCGGCAGGAACGTACAAGGTCCAGGAGTCTGTGACCCTGTCCGACGCCACCAGCGGCGCAACCATCTACTACACCACCAACGGCAGCACGCCTACCACGAGCTCGACACCGTACGCCGGCGCGATCACGATCCCCGCGACAGCGCCGCTGACCGAGACCGTCCAGGCCATCGCCGTGGTCAGCGGCAACGCGCCCTCGTCGATGGCTTCGGCCACCTACGTCATTACGCCGCCAGCCGCCGCGCCCACCTATTCGCCGGTAGCGGGCTCGTACACTTCAGCGCAGACGGTCTCCTTTGCAGACGCAACACCAGGCGCGACGTACTACTACACCACCAACGGCGCCGTGCCCACGACAAGCTCGACGCTCTACACCGGTCCCATCACGGTTTCAGCTTCGGAGACGGTCGAGGCGATTGCCGTGGCTCCCGGCTATAGCAGCAGCGCCGCGTCCGCCGCCAAGTACACGCTCGTCGCTCAAGCGCCCACCTTCTCGCCCGTGGCGGGCTCGTATACTTCAGCGCAGACGGTCACCTTTGCCGACGCCACGCCCGGCGCGACAATTTACTACACCACCAATGGCACCGTGCCCACTACCGCCTCGACGCAGTACGCCGGCCCCATCACGGTTTCGGCATCGGAGACCGTGATCGCTGTCGCCGTGGCCGCTGGCTACTCCAACAGCGCACTGGCCATCGCCAAGTACACGCTCGTGGCTCAAGTGCCCGCCTTCTCACTTGCGGCTGGCTCTTTCACAACGCCCCAGACCGTCACGCTGACCGACGCCACAGTTGGCGCGGCCATCTACTTCACCACCAACGGCACCGTGCCCACAACCAGTTCCACGCTCTACACCGGCCCCATCGCGGTTTCAGCTTCGGAGACCGTGATCGCTGTCGCCATGGTCAGCGGCTACTCCAACAGCGCACTGGCCTCCGCCAAGTACACGCTGATCGCCGCCACGCCAAGTTTCTCGCTTGCAACGGGAATCTACTCCACTGCGCAGACGGTCACGCTGACCGACACCACGCCCGGCGTGAGCTTCTATTACACGACGAACGCAACCGCGCCGACAACCGCATCGACGCTTTACACCGGCCCCATCAGCGTCAGGGCTTCAGAAACGGTTGAAGCAATCGCCGTCAAAGCCGGCTTTAGCAATAGCGCCGTCGCCTCGGCCCGGTATGCGCTGCTCGCCTCTACGCCGGCCGTTTCGCTTGCAGCCGGAATCTACTACACAACACAGACGGTGACGCTGACCGACGCCACCCCAGGCGTTACGATCTACTACACCACCGACGGCACCGCGCCGTCCAGCGCCTCGATCAAATACGCCGGTCCAATTACCGTCGCGGCTACCGAGACCATTGAGGCCATCGCCGTCGAGGCCGGCTACACCAACAGCGGAGTCGCGGCTGTCCATTACAACTTTGTTGCCGCCACGCCCAGCGTCTCGTTGGCGGCCGGGCTCTACTACACAACACAGACGGTAACACTGGCCGATGCATCTCCTGGCGTGACCATTTACTACACCACCGACGGCACCGCGCCCTCGGCCAATTCGACCAAATACACCGGTCCGATTACCGTCACGGCTACCGAGACGATCGAAGCCATCGCCGTCGAGACCGGTTACTTTAACAGCGGAGTCGCGGCTGTCCATTACAACTTCATTGCCGCCGCGCCGTCTTTCTCGCTGCCGACAGGAACGTACTCCGCCGCGCCCATGATCACATTGACCGACGCCAGCCCCGGCGTGACCATCTACTACACGACGAATGGCACCGCGCCAACAACCAGCTCAACCAAATACACTGTCGCCATTCCGGTCACGGCTGCCGAGACCATCGAGGCCATCGCCGTCGCTCCTGGCTATACCAGCAGCGCGGTCGCATCCGCGCATTACACGCTGGTTGCCGCCGCGCCCTCCTTCTCGGTTCCTGGCGGCAGCTACTCAGCCGCGCCTTTGATTACACTGACGGACGCCACCCCCGGCGTCACCATCTACTACACAACCAACGGCACCGCGCCAACAACCAGCTCGACCAAGTACACCGTTGCTATTCCGGTTACAACGGCTGAAACTATCGAGGCCATCGCCGTGGCCGCAGGCTTCACCAACAGCGCGGTCGCCGCTGCGCATTACACATTGACAACGCCAGCGGCCCGCGCGCCGGTGGTGAGACTGGGCTCCTTCCACCAGATGGCCAGGCCCAGCCGATAAGGCAAAACCCGGATGGATGTACCCCGAAGCTGCAACTCTCAAGTCGATGCAGCCTGCACCAATGCAGCGCCATTCTCCCGGCCGGCTGCCGCGCGGGCGTCCTGGTCCGCTTGTTTCTCTTTAAGCTGGATGCTTCTTCCGCGCACCAAAAAAGGCCAGCCCGAAGGCTGGCCTTTTCCTGCATTTGCAGGCGATTACTGCTTCTTGCGGTGATCCTTGCCCAGTGAGAGAACCTCCAGCTTGACTGAGGCAAGCCCGGATTTGGTCATTCCCAACTTCTCAGCCGCGCCGTAAGAGAGGTCGATGACCCGCCCCTCGTAAAGATAGCCGCGGTCGGTAATGCGCACCACCACGGAGTGCTTGTTCTTGAGGTTGATGACGCGCACCACCGAGCCAAAGGGAAGCGTAGGGTGGCAGGCTGTTAGCGCGTTCATGTCAAAGCGTTCTCCGCTGGCCGTGTGCCGGCCGTTGAAGACGCCGCCATACCAGGAAGCCAGACCGCGCAGAATGTCGCCCCGGTGGGCGTCTCCGCTCTCGGCTGGCTCATGCTGGGCTAGCTGTGCTGGCGTTGCGCTCGCTATCGGAGCCGCGGGTGGCGCGGTTGTGGCTGGCCGGGGAAGCCGCGCATCCGCATGCACTGTCCGCGTGGAGACACCCACCACCACGGAGGCCAGTGCAACGGAGGAGGCTCCTGCGAGCAGCCAAATCCGAAGCGGAGATTTCGAGCGTTTGCTGCTTGAATCTCTTCGTTTCACCATCTGTCTATTTTACTGATTCGAAGCCACTTCTACCAAATAAATTGACAAAAAACTACGCTTTCTTTATCCCAAAAAGGCACTGTTTTTCCACAAATGCCTTTAACTCTTTCCCTCCCTATAACTTGCGGAATGCACCATAAGTAGTGCATTCTAATATGATTTCCACACCGGGGCGATTTTTGCGCTCCCGACGCCCGATTACCTCCGGGTACATCAGGCTCGCCGCCATCTCAGTTTCTGGTATCAAATTGGTACAAAAGTTGCTCATCCCCGGAACGATAGAATCGTTGCAGATGACCGCCGCGAATCAAACCAGATTCACCCCAGCCCAGCGCCTTGCGTTGGCTGTAGTTCCGCGCGTGGTTTGGGTGCTGCTATGGATGCTCAGCCGCACCTGGCGCTTTGAGGTGATTGCCGAAGAAGGGGTTACGCCAGTCCTCTTTGGCCAGAAGCCTGGACCAGAGATTTACTGCTTCTGGCACCAGTGCATTCTTGCCGCAAACATCTACTATCGCTGCTCCCGCGCCGTGATCATCGTCAGTGAAAGTTTTGATGGCGAGCTGATAACGCGCGTCCTGCGGCTTTTTGGCTATGATGCCGTGCGCGGCTCCAGCAGCCACGGCGGACGGGGTGGGATGATGGGACTGGCGCAGGCAATTGAGAGCGGCCGCGCCGCCATCTTCACTGCCGACGGCCCGCGCGGCCCCATCTTTCAGACCAAAATGGGCCCCATCAAGCTCGCGCAGATGACCGGCGCGCCCATCGGCTGCTTCCATCTGGAGCCCGAGCACGCCTGGGTGATGCGCTCCTGGGACCGCTTTCTGATTCCCAAGCCCTTCACGCGCATCTGCATTAGTTGGGCGCAATGGACCCGCGTCCCCGCCAATCTGCACTCCAGCGACTTCGAACCGAAGCGGCAGGAACTCAACGCGGCCATTGAGCGCGCGCGCCTGCGGGCCTGCGAGTACTTTGGAAAGGCGCGCATATGACTGACTTGCGCGTCGCCGACTTCGATTTTGCCCTGCCCGCCGAGTTGATTGCGCAGCAGCCACCGGCCCAGCGCGGCATGAGCCGCATGTTGGTTGTGGATCGCGCAACCGGCGCACTGCGCGACACGAGCTTTGCCGAATTTCCCGCGCAGTTGAGGCCCAGCGACTTGCTGGTTCTGAATGAAAGCCGCGTGATTCCCGCGCGACTCTATGCGCATCGTAAAAGAATGTTGGGTGGCCCAGGTCTCGATTCCGAGACCTGGGAATCTTCGGCCTTCACCGGCAAGATCGAAGTTCTTCTCACCGAGCCAGTCGCGCCAGAAACGCTGGGTGCCCCTGTCATTCCGCGTCCTTCAGCGGAATGGGTAAGAGGACACGAACCTTACCCAGCTTCCGGCGAAAACCTGTGGCGCGCCCTGGTCCGGCCCGGCCGCAAGGTTGCCGTCGGCGATCTCCTTGTCTTTCCCGCGTCCACGGGCGAGATCGCGCTGGAAGCTGAAGTCATCGAGCGCGGCCAGTTTGGAGAACGCCTGCTCCGCTTCCAGCCGGTGGAAGATTTTTACGCCGTCCTCGACCGCATCGGCCACATTCCGCTGCCGCCTTACATTCGCCGCGACGACGCGACGGAGGATCGCGAGCGCTACCAGACCGTCTTCAGCCGTGAGCGCGGCTCGGTGGCCGCACCAACGGCAGGCCTGCACTTCACTCCGCAAATTCTGGATGCGCTTGCGGCGCGCGGCGTTGAGATCGCCCGCGTCACGCTGCATGTCGGCCTGGGAACATTCGCGCCGCTGCGCGTCGAGCGCGTCGATCAGGTTCGTCTGCACCGCGAACGCTACACGCTTTCAGAAGATGCCACAGCCGCCATCAATCGCGCCGTCGCCGAGCAACGCCGCATCGTCGCCGTAGGAACCACCACCGTGCGCACGCTGGAGCATTGCGCGCTTCAAGCCGCGGGCCGCCTACTGCAACCCCACTCCGGAGAGACGGAAATCTTTATCTCGCCCGGCTTCAACTTCCGCCTGGTCAGTGCGCTGCTCACCAACTTTCACCTGCCGCAATCGAGTTTGCTGATGCTGGTTTCGGCCTTCGCCGGACGCGAGGCGGTGCTGGCGGCATACGCCCACGCCGTCCAGCAAAAATACCGCTTCTTCAGCTACGGCGACTGCATGTTTTTCGCGTAACGCAGAGCAGTGCGGCAATTCATTCAGCGTTGCCAATCAACTTGTTTCATCCTCTCCCCGCTTTGTTGTTAAAGTGAGATGTATGCCGGTTGTCTTTTCTCATCGCGGTTTCAGGTTTTTCTTCTATTCCAACGAGGGAACTCCGCGTGAGCCACTTCACATTCACGTTGAAAACGGCGATAAGGAAGCAAAAATTTGGCTGAAACCGGAGCTTCAACTGGCTTACAATGATGGATACAACGCTCGAACGCTGCGCGATCTTTTGAAGATCGTCGAAACCAACAAGGAGCGTATCGAAAGGGCCTGGAATGAGTTCTTCCGTTAAAGCAACGCGCGTGCAATTCGATCAGGACAGCATGTGGGTCGATCTGAGCGATGGACGAATCCTCGCGGTGCCGCTAGCGTGGTTTCCCCGGCTTCTGAACGCCAATGATGAGCAGAGAGCGCAGTTGCGCATCAGCAGCCGCGGTATTCATTGGGAGACGCTGGACGAGGATATTTCCATCGATGGATTGCTGGCCGGTAACTGCGACCAGACCATCGGCCAGCGAACTGTCGCCGCCTGAGATCTCCTCAGAGGTGCCGAGATACGATTTGAGCCCGGCTTTCAATTCCGCATGGCCGGCGCGCTGCTTACCAACTTTCACTTGCCGCAATCGAGTTTGCTGATGCTGGTCTCTGCCTTCGCCGGACGCGAGCCGTGCTGGCGGCATATCGACATGCGGTCGAGCAGAAGTATCGTTTTTTCAGCTATGGGGATTGCATGTTTATCGAGTGACCCTATTCTGATGAACGAGCCAACTGAACGAAGAAGACATTTTCAGGCGCTTTCCGGTGCTATTATTGGTGCACGGAGGGATTTATGAGAGCAACTGTATCGCTGGATGACAGCCTATTAAAAACAGCCTACGAATATACCGGTCTCACAGAGCGTGCGGAATTGTTGCGCGAGGCGCTGAAATCCTTGATTGCGCGCGAGGCTGGACGCCGGTTGCTGGCGCTGGCCGGAACGGCTCCGAATATCGAGGACGTGCGCAGATTGCGCGTTGACGAACGGTGATTCTTGCAGACACGTCCATCTGGATTGAGATCTTCCGCCGGGGCCGCTTCAAAGCAGAGTTGGAAAGCCTGATTGTCAATGACCAGCTCTGCATTCACCCGTATATCGTGGCGGAGTTGGCTTGCGTGTTTTTGCCGGATCGCAAAAATACTCTGCATTATCTGGACGGCCTTCACCAGATTAGCCTGATTCGCCTGTTCGACGTGCGTCTGATGATCGAAGCGCGGGGGCTGGCATCGAAGGGGATAGGACTGACGGATGCCCAATTGATCGCGTCCTGCCTGGCCCTGCCTGGAACGCACCTATGGACGATCGATCGCGCGCTGGGAAGAGTGGCCGATTCGCTCGCAATCCGCGCCACATTCCCGGGGTGAGGTTCATGGTTCCCACATCTCTGAGTCGAGTTGTGAGCCACCCAACTTTATTTGGTAGATATAGGCCACGCGCTGGTACGCCGGATGCCGGGTGCCCCAGGTCCGGATTTTCGGACCTGGGAATCCACAAACCTTCACCAGTTTCGGATTACGGCTTCGTCGCCAGAATCAGCGGCGATGGCCCATGCGTTGCCAGCGTGCGCGCATCGGTGAACCCGGCCTCGCGCAGCCATTCACTGATCTCCTCAAACGAATAGGTGTCGCCGCAATCGGTGTTGACCAGCATATTGATGGCAAAGGTGAGGCCGTTGAGCGGGCCGGTTCTATCCGCATTGACCAGGAACTCGGCGATGGCGATGGTTCCGCCGGGGGCAAGCGCCGCGAAGGTCTTCTTGAGCAGAGCCTTGCTGCGCTGCTCGCCTTCACTGTGCAGAATGTGGCCGAGCGTGGCGACGGCGTGGCCGCTGCCGAAGCCGGCCTCGAGCAGATCGCCCTCCTGAAAGGTGAAGCGGTCGGAGAGTCCAAAGCGGGCCACCGTTTTCTGTGTAACTGGAATCACGCCATGCCAATCGACGGCGGTGACGCGCACGAGTTCCGAGCTTTTCGCAAGCGCGATGCCCCACACGCCCGAACCTGCGGCAAGATCGAGAACGCTGACCGGAGCCGTGAAAGCAAGGTGCCGCGCCAACTCCTGCGCCGCCGGATAACTCATGGGAAAGATGTCGTTGACAAACTGCTCAAAGAAGTGGCTGCCCGGACCCTGCTGGTTGACGGATTTGGCGGGCCGTCCGGTGGCCACCACTTCATTGAGTTGCAGCCAGTTGGGCAGCAGTTGCTCGCTGGTATGGCGAATCAACCCGCCCTGAAAGCCCGGTTTGGTGCTGACCAGAAAGGCCGCGCTCTCCGGCGCAAGCGCAAATTTTTCGCCCTCCCGGCGCAGAAAATCAAAGCCTACAAGAAAATTGAGAATCGCGCTCAGTCCGCGCCTGGATGCGCCGGTGGCCGCCTGAATCTCATCCAGAGACTTGGCGCCGCTCTCCAAAACATCAAAGACGCGGTGGCGGATTGCCGCCTCAAGCACCAGCGGCGGTGCATAGGCAAATGCAAATTGATAGATGCGCTCGGGAGTTACGGGCACAGCAACTTCTGTTGACATGGACGACCTCACGGGTGGGAATCGGTTAGGGAAAACCGTGGGCAAATCATAGCAGAGCGGAGATTTGCAGGGACACAGTTTCTTTGTTTTCCAGGAACTCGACGGTTGAGTATTCCCTAGTCCATAGTTGCCAATCTTGATACACTCGTTCCGTGCCAACTGAATCCAAACCGCCCGTCTTCCTGCTCGACACGATGAGCTTCATCTTCCGCGCCTACCACGCCATGCAGCGTTCGCGGCCTATGTCCACCCGCGCGGGGCTGCCGACGGCGGCCATCTACGTCTTCGTCAACATGATCAAGAAGCTGCGCCAGGATTTTCAGCCGCAGTATTTTGCCGCGGTCTTCGATGTGAGCGGCGAGGTCTTCCGCGATGAGCGGGCGCGCGCGATGAAGCCGCTGCGCAAGTGGAACGGGAAGACGCAGAGCTTTGACGATGTGGACTACGAGGGCTACAAGGCCAATCGCGCAGCCATGCCCGAAGACCTGCGCCGTCAGATTCCTTACATCCGGCGAGCCCTTGAAGCGCTGCGCATTCCGATTCTGGAGGCCGAGGGCTTTGAGGCCGACGACGTGATTGGAACTCTTGCCCGCCAGGCCGCCGAAAATGCTTACGATGTATACATTGTAAGCGGCGACAAGGACATGATGCAGTTGGTCACGCCCACGGTGAAGATTCTCAACCCGCAAAAAGACAATCTGATTCTCGATCCCGCCAAGGTTCTGGAAGTTCTGGGCGTTCCGCCGGAGAAGGTCGTCGATGTAATGGCCCTGCGCGGCGATGCGGTGGATAATATTCCCGGCGCGCCCGGCATTGGCGACAAGGGCAGCGTGGATTTGATCGTCGAATTCGGTTCGGTGGAAGCCGTTCTTGATCGCGCCGCCGAGGTCAAGCGCAAGAGTTATCGCGAGTCGCTGGAGCAGAATCGCGACGCGGTTTTATTGTCGAAGGAACTGGTCACCATCGACTCTCATGTGCCGCTGGCGCTGGATTTGAACGCGATGGAAACGCAGCAGCCGGACCTGGAGGCCTGCCGCGAACTCTTCACCGAACTTGAATTCACTTCCATGCTGCGCGAGTTATCGCCTTCAGAATCGGCGCCGGTGGTTGAGTTGATCGAAGACCCAACCGAAGAGCAGGCCGCGGCCTTCTACGCTGCCGCGCGTGCCGGCGGCTTTGCCTTTGCGCTCGATGCCAAAGCGCCCGCGCCGGAGGCCGAAGACGAGCCCCAGCAGTCGATGTCTCTGCTGGATGTGGCCGAGGCCGCCGAGCCGCGCAGCTTTTCAATCGGCCTCTGTGCCCAGCCCGCCCTTGCTCTGCGACTGCCGCTGACGCCGCAGGTGCGCGCGCTGCTTGAAGACGCGACCGTGGCCAAGCAGTCGCACGATTGGAAGACCGCGCTGCATCTGCTCACCGCGCAAGGCGTTCAGTTGCACGGTGCAATTGACGATTCGATGCTGCTCTCTTACGCGCTCAATCCAACTCACTCCACGCAGGCGCTGGCCGACGTGGCAGCGCGCCACTCGCAGTCCGCGCCTTCCACTTTGGCCGCGGGCGCGCTTGCCATTCGCGCGCTGGTTCCAGCGCTGAAAGTTGAAGTCGAGAAGGCCGATTTAAATCCCGTTTATGCAATGGATCTCGCGCTTGTGCCGGTGCTCTTCGGCATGGAGCAAGCCGGCGTGCGCATCGATCTTGGCGTGCTGGACGGGCTCTCGAAGCGCTTCGCGATTGAACTGGAACGCGTGGGCGAGCGCATCTTTACGTTGGCCGAACGCCGCTTCAACATCAACTCGCCCAAGCAGCTTGGCGAGGTGTTGTTTACTCACTTGGGCCTGCCCGCGCCGGCCAGCCGCGGCAAGGGAAAGGCCGTCTCCACAGCGCAGGATGTGCTGGAATTCCTTGCGGAAAAGCACGAAGTTCCGCGATTGGTTTTGGAATATCGCCACTTATCCAAATTGAAATCGACTTATATCGACGCGCTGCCGCTGCTGGCCGATGCGGACTCGCGCGTGCACACAACCTTTCAGGCCGCTGCCGTTGCCACGGGACGTCTCTCTTCGATCAATCCAAATCTGCAAAACATTCCCGTGCGCACGGAGTTGGGCCGCGAGATTCGCGCCGCCTTTACCGCCGCGCCCGGCACACAATTGCTTTCGGCGGATTACTCGCAGATTGAACTGCGACTGCTGGCTCACTTCAGCGGCGATCCGCTGCTGGTTCATGCCTACCAGAATGACGTAGACATTCATACGCTGACAGCCAGCGAGGTCTTTGGCGTGCCCGCCGCCCAGATGGACAAGCAGACGCGCAACCGCGCCAAGGCGGTCAATTTTGGCATCGTCTATGGCATCTCGCCCTTTGGTCTGGCCGCGCAGTTGGGCATTCCGCAGGCCGAGGCGCGCGCCTACATTGAGCGCTACTTTGCGCGCTACGCCGGCGTTCATGCCTTCATCGAAAAAACCCTGGAGGCCACGCGCAAAACGGGTAGTGTGCGTACGCTCTTCGGCCGCGTACGGCCCATCCCCGACATCGAAAGCCGCAACCCCAATCAGCGCGGCTTTGCCGAACGCACCGCCATCAACACTCCGCTGCAAGGCACCGCCGCCGACCTCATCAAGCTGGCCATGATCTCCATCGACCGCAAACTCGCCGAGCGCGGGCTGAAGACGCGCATGGTCTTGCAGGTGCATGACGAACTGCTCTTTGAAGTACCGGCAAATGAGAGCGCAGAAATAGAGGAGTTGGTTCGTACCGGGATGGAAGGCGTGGTCAAGCTTGATGTGCCGCTCGTCGCCGACTTAGCCTTTGGCCCTAACTGGCGGGACATGGAATAAGTTGCGCTCTGCCTCTCACGCGCCGAGTTCCGCGCGAATCGCACCGGCAATCGCGTTGGCGTGCAGGCGCATCGCCTCCTCGCTTTCGGCTTCAATCATGACGCGCGCCAGCGGCTCGGTGCCGCTATAGCGAATCACCACGCGGCCGGAATCCTTTAGATCTTCTTCAGCGGCGCGGATGGCCGCGGCTACGGCGGAAATCGATTGGAGCGGCTTGCGCTCACGCACTTTTACATTGACGATCACCTGCGGAAAGACCTTCAGATCCGCGGTCAATTCTTCAATGGATTTTTTGGAGCGCGCGATCAGATCGAGAACCACCAGCGCCGTGAGCAGGCCATCGCCTGTAGTGGCCAGATGCGGCAGCAGGATGTGGCCGGACTGCTCGCCGCCCAGCGCCGCTTTGTGCGCCTGCATTTCTTCGAGAACATAGCGATCGCCGACCGGTGCGCGAAGCATCTTGATCTCCGAGCGCTTGAGCGCCGCCTCCAAACCCATATTCGACATGGTGGTGGCAACGACCAACTCTCCGGTCAGCAATCCGCGCGCCTTCAGGTCGCGCGCTACCATGAGCAGAATCGCGTCGCCGTTGATGACGTTGTTCCGCGCGCCAGCCAACATGCAGCGGTCCGCATCGCCGTCGAAGGTGAGGCCGAGATTTGCGCCGCGCGCAATCACTTCCGCGGCGATCTTTGCCGGATGAAGCGCGCCGCAATTCAAATTGATATTGCGGCCGTCGGGAGCAATGTTGAGCAGCGTCACCGCGCCGCCCAAGCGCTTGAAGAGCTCTGGTGCAACAGCCGCGGCGGCTCCATTGGCGCAGTCGGCGACGATGCGCAGACCCGCTAGCGAGAGGCCCGGCACGCAGTCGATGAGGAATTGAATGTAGTCGGCGCGGAAGGCGGGATTGTCCTCGATCGCGGGCAGGCGGGCAGGATCGGGAGCTTCGCCCAGCGAGGCGTGATGCAGGATCTCGTCTTCCATGGCCAGCTCGACCGCATCGGCGAGCTTGAAGCCGTCGGCGCCGAAGAGCTTGATGCCGTTATCCTGCCAGGGATTGTGCGAGGCGGAGATCACTACGCCCGCCTGAAATCCATGAGTGCGCGCGAGAAAAGCGACGGCTGGAGTGGGCACAATGCCCGCGCTTTCGACGCTGACGCCGGTCTCGCGCAAGCCCGCGGCAAGCGTGGCCGCGATCCACGGGCCTGACTCGCGGGTGTCGCGGCCGAGGATGACTTTGGGCTCGGCTGCAAGCTTGCGCAGAGAGTGACCTAAAGCTAGGCCGACCGAATAGATGGTGACGGGATCGAGCGGGTACGTGCCCGCGACGGCGCGAATGCCGTCGGTGCCGAAGAGTTTGCGCGCGTCAGTCATAGTCTCATTTCAATAGGGAATTTCCGTGCTGTCGATTGGAAAACTCGCATTCCCTCAGGGGCTAAAGCCCATTTTATTCTGTTAGGTCAATGTACGTACGGGCTGAAGCCCGTACCCTTCATGCTGAAGCCCGTACCCTTCATGCTGAAG
>CAZDYU010000044.1:0-28888 GCA_964509755.1 uncultured Occallatibacter sp.
CGGAAACAAAACTTCAACCAGACTGTTTACACAAAAGACTGGACACTACCTTGCTCCCGGTCGCACCCACTTTGCCGCTCTTGCCGAGCATTACCTGCGGGCGGACTTCGGGGAGGATGCAGTGCGTCCCAAATCCGAGAACACCGCCCTTACCGTTCAACATATCGTCCGCGACTACCTCATCCCGAGGTTTGGAACCCAAATCGCGGAGGATATCAAACCCCTCGACATCCAACGCTGGCTCAATTCTCTCCATACGGACAAGGGACTGGCCTGGACATCGGTCTCCAAGATTCGCGGCGTTATGCTCCGTGCCTACAAGACCGGCATCCTGCACGAGTTGGTGTCGAAGAACCCGGCGCAGCCGGTTGAAACAAGGAGTACGTCAGACTACCGGGCTATTGTCATCACACCGCAACAGACCCGGTCGATTCTGCGCACTCTGTCTAGCCCGCTTCATCGCATTCTGGTATACACCTGTGCCGCAACCGCTCTTCGGGCATCGGAACTGATAGCTCTACGATGGGTGGATCTCCGGTTCGACGAGGGACGCATCCGCATCTGCAAACGCTGGTCACGCGGGAAAGAAGGCGCGACCAAGACAACATATTCGGATGGCTTTGTACCGCTGCATCCCAGTCTGGCCCGCCATATGCGGGCTTGGCGCGCTCGAACACCCTACGCGAAGGATACGGATTTTGTGTTTCCCTCCTTCAAGGCAAGCGGCAAGGTTCCCCTCAGCGCGGGCATCTTCGCAGCGGATCATCTGCGTCCGGCCGCCACCAGCGCCGGAGTACGGATTCCCGAGGGCTACCGTTTTGGCCTCCATAACCTTCGCCACTCGCTTTCCAACTGGATGGTGAACAAGGCGAAAGTGGACCCCAAGACGGTTCAAGGAATTCTGCGGCATAGCCGGGTTCAGACGACGCTCGACCTGTACACGCAGGGCGATGCGGATGAAACACGCGCGGCTCAGGGGGCGTTTCTCAAGGCGTTGAGAACGCACTCATGCGCCGTGCAATAGTGTGGGCTGGATTGTGGGTTGAGGATTTGCGGTGAAAATGCCGTAAGTGCTTGATAAATATGGTAGGCACGACTGGATTCGAACCAGCGACCTCTTCCGTGTCAAGGAAGCGCTCTAACCAACTGAGCTACGCGCCTGTACATTCAACTTCAGACAGTCTATCAGGACCGGGGCGGTTGAGAAAAGCTGGGCGAAACGTACCTGCCGTGCTGTACCATCGTTGACAAACACTGAATGCCCTGGCCACGGGCTTGATGCCGGATTCAGGGGCTCCAGAGCAGTATGTCTTCAACCGCCATGAACGATCTTGCAAGAGAACGATTTCGCCGCTACCGCACCACTCCCAACTTGCTTACGCTGTTGCGCATCTGCCTTGCGCCGTTTCTGGTTGCTGCTATTTTGGGGGCGCATTTCGCGCTGAGCTTTGCGCTCTTTGTGGTCGCCGGTCTCACCGACGCGCTGGATGGACTGCTGGCTCGGCTGCTGAAACAGCGCTCCATGCTGGGCGAGTACCTGGACCCGGTGGCCGATAAACTGCTTCTCAGCACCCTCTTTCTGGTGCTGATGCACATGTCTCTGATTCCAGTCACGGTGACGGTTCTGGTCTTTGGCAGGGATGTGGGCATCCTGGTGGTTGCGGCGATTCTCTATGCGGCCACCGGGCGGCGCGAATTCTCTCCCAGCCTCTTCGGCAAGGCGAACACGCTGGCCCAGGTGGCCGCCGTGGCTGCGGTGCTGCTGCACCAATTGACCGCTGCCCGCTGGGTTGCGGTATTCGAGGCGTGGGCTCTCTATGCAACCATGGCCCTGACCGTGGCCTCGGGGCTGCAATATTCATGGATCGCGGCCCGCCGCGTTGGCGCACAGCCAGTCAGCGGCCATGGCGGCAAGTAAGACCTGCGCCGCCGCCCTGCCTCAGGAGTCTTCCAGACTGGGTTCTGATTCGGCGGCGTCTTCGATCTCCATATCGCGAAACTCTTCGGAGTCGAAAACATCGCCACACTCCATGCACTCGACATATTCAGTGTCTTCGTGCCGGGAGACGACGCGTACCTTGGGGTGTTTGCAGACTGTGGCCATCGTTCGTGGATTCGGTGGTTTGAAGAACTCTACTGGCCAAATTGTAGCGGAAGTCAAGTCAAAATGCCTAGACCTTTGAATTAATTGAAAAAATCCAAGTGTCCAGATTTATTTTCGAGCACCAACGGACACCAGCGAAAGGCACAAGATCATAACGAGTCCTAAATGCTCTATCGGCTCAGCTTGAGGTTTTCGTGTCTAGTGTCCGGGTGGACACTGCGCGGGCTTTGCTGCGGCCCGTAGGCCGCACCCGCAAGGGCGGGCACTCACTTCGCATCTGCTGCCCTGCCGGTGGAACGGGGACCATTCAACATGCAGAGCAAATGGGCTCGGCCTGGACCAACACCAACTGCCTGGTGCTCGGCCAGCGCCGGGTCGATGAAAAGTCCAATAAAATCACGGCCATCCCCAAACTTCTTGATGCGCTGGAGTTGAGTGGAACTGTAGTGGCCATTGATGCGATGAGCTGCCAGCGAGCCATCGCCGAGAAGATTATCTTGAAGAATGCCGATTATATCTTGGCTGTCAAAGAGAACCAAGGCCATCTTCTGGAGGAGATCAAAGACTCTTTTCAGATGCTGAGCGCCGATGCCGCAGCGGAAGAGATTGATTGCGGCTACGGGCGGGTCGAGCAACGCCGCTGCCCACCTGGATGCAATTCTCTCAGAGGCGTTTCTAAGTATCCGCCACCGAAGGACACCACGAAGAATCGCTAAAATACCGATGGACAGTGGGGATTTCTATGGTTTGGACACTCACGCCCTGTTCAATGAATGTGGGTTCAACCAGCGTTGGACCACCCACCTGCTTTGCAGGCCAGCTTCTATTGCGGATACCATGTGTCTTTGCGAAGAATTACAAGTCTTGCGCGGCGGGGTTGCAGCGTGATACGTTTTGCTCCGCATTTTCAGGAACCGCGAAACCGAAAACAGACGCAAGGGCCTTGCTCGTTGTAAAAGCAGAAAAGGCCCTTGCGCATTTTGCGGAATATGAGCTACTTGCCTGCCGTGCCTAAAGGAGCGCCATTGCCTGAGCAGGGATCCCATCCGCTGACTGCCGACCAGCCCTCATAAAATCCGCATGAACCGGCGGTAATGTCACGAAAATCCGCGGATGTTTTTGCGCTTGCGTAGATCAGTGCTTCTTCAGCGGCGGTCGATGCACTGAAGTGGCCGGCATGATTGACGATACCGGCCCACAGCGGCGCGGCTACACTGGTGCCGCCGAAGATGCTCCAGGCGTACAGAGTACCGCCGTAGTTGTTCTCATAGCTGTTGTAGACCCAGACACCGGTTCTTGGGTTTCCTACCGCAGCCACATCCGGTACGCCGCGATGAGTGCCGACGAGCGCGGAGATGCCACTCTGAAAGGCGGGTCGCGCTTCGTATTGGCTGAAGCCGCCGCCGGTATCTTCCCATGCAAGCTCGCCCTGAAAGTTCAGATTGGATGGATTGCGCGAGATGGTGGTGCCGCCTATGGCAACCACGTTGGGCGAGACGGTTGGATAACTCGTGCCTTCGCCATCGCCGCTGGCAGCAAAAAATACGACATTGGCGCCAGTAAACGCGGAGTCCGAATTAGCTTCCGTGGGGAATTCGTCGCCACCCCAACTCATTGAGACTTCACCGCCGCCCGCGGCCCGCACCAGCGCGATTGCTTTGGCCACCGCGGCCATCAGGTCGGCGTTGCTATTGGAATTGGCTTCGACCAGATAGATGTGTGCTGAAGGTGCAACGGCATGAGCCATCTCAATATCCAGTGCCGATTCCGAGGCCCAGCAACTCCACCCGCCATACTCGGCGCAATCAGGATCGGGCAGCGGCTTGGTTGCGCTCGGATACGCCACGGTGAACGTTGCCGAAGTGGGCGCGGCAACGCCAAACTGCTTGGAGTAGGCCGTCAAATCCACCAAGGCGGTCGGATAATCGTAAGCGTCAACGATGGCAATCGCCTTCGAGCCGCCCGTGGCGACCGTATTGAGGCTCACCGGATTGCAGCCGGCGGTTGCCGCGACCAAGCCATAAAGACAGGCTAGCGAGGCGGGAGTTTCCGCGTAAACTCCACTTATCGGCTGCGTCGCTTCCGGAGTGAACTCGGCTTCGCTGAATCCCACCACGCCCTCGGGACGGCCGGATGGAATAAGAATCTTGAATTGTGTGCGCGAACGAAGGCCAATATCCTCGGCGCGATGAATACTGGACTGAGGCAGAACAATGCGCCCGCTGCCGGCTGCGTGGTTTGCCAACGAGATCTCTTCCCTCATCTCGACCTGCGCAAAGAGCGTGGAACAGAGAACCAACGGCAACAGGAGAGTTGTAAGAATCGAGCGGGTCATGACTGCCTCTTTCAAATAAGTGCTGACCTATGCGGAAAATAACCGCGTCTGGGGCAGGCAGTTTTACCCGCCCCAAATCGACCTGATCGACACAGACCAGTCCACGGCGATTTCTCGCTGTGGATCTACTCCCTCATCGGCGTTTGTTTGATTGGTCTTTACTAATTATGTGAGGACTCTGAACCAAAGTAATAGAAATATGTGGGTCTGGTTTTAGCGCAGTGTCTTTATCTTGGCGCTAAGGCTACGAGCCCGTCTTGCGCTCATCTTCCAGCACTTCATCCAGCAAACCGCGCAGGCTGGCCGCGCGCAGATGGCCCGGTTGAGCTTCAGCACCCTGTATGGCCGCCGCCTGCGTGAGTTCGTCGGCCAGATTCAGCGCGGCCAGCACGGCCACGCGCAGCGAGTCCACGGTGCGCCCCTGCGCGGCCACGGCACGCATGCGCGAATCCACCAATTCGGCCAGGCTGCGAATGTGCTCCGCGTTCTGGCCGGAAAGGTGATAAGTCTGGTCGTAGATTTCAACGGTTACATAAGAATTTGTGTTGCCGGAATCCTCTTGAGCCATGCCGGACCTCACAATTCCAGCGCGTCCAACTGCGACAGCAGCCGCTCCACGCGCTGGCGAACCTGATCGCGTTCGCCGCGCAGTGAGCTGACTTCCTTCTGCAAATTTTCAGTCAACGGCGCTTGTTCGCGCAGTTGCGCCTCGGCCGTCGTGGCGCGCTCTTCGGCTGTCGCGCGGGCTTGCCGCTCCCACTTCACCAGATTCACCGCGCGATGAATCCGCTCTTCGAGCGCGGTAAAATCGTCCATGCTCAACGTCAGGTCGCTGGACTCTGAAGTTGCTTCAGACGTTGCTTCAGAAGTTGCCTCCGCCGCAGCCTCGGCAGGCTTTTCTTCGACGGTCTCTTCCGGCCGCTCCTCGACCATTACATCCGACTTCCACAACGATTCCGACATGGAAAACCTCCAAAAAATACAACTTGATCGAGCAAGTATAACGCCGGAACGGATTGTCTTGAGCGAATAATTAGCTTAACTCCGCAGCCGCGCCCCTACTTTGCCAACAGCCTCGACCACGCGTGCCTGAAAGTTCTGCAACTCCTCCTCGCGCAGCGTGCGGTCGGCGGCCTGAAACGTGGTGCCCAGCAATAATGCATATTCTCCAGCGCCCAGTTTCTTGTCGCGAAAGACCTCGCGCGCCCGCCACTCCACCAGTTCGGGAATGCGCAATGATGCCACCGCCCGATCAATTGCTTCCCAGGTGATTTTCTCGTCTAGAATCAGGGAAAAATCGCGGCGTACGGGCTGAAAGCGCGAAATGTCTCTGGCAGCAGGCTTGCGCAAAGCGAGTTTGTAGAGGCGGTCGAGTGATATTTCGCCCACCAGCACGGGCTCTTTCAACTTGCGCGCCGCCTCCTCGCGCGGATGCAACTGTCCGAACCAGCCCACGGTTGCGCCATCCACCACCACCCGCGCCGCGCGATAAGGGTGCAGCCACTGGGGCGTGATTTCCGCCTCGCCGTCGAAGCGGTCATAGTAAATGGACCGCGACTCAAAGCGCGCCAGCACTTGCTCCACCACGCCTTTTACATCGTGAAAATCGATCGCCCGCGCCGTGTGCAGCGAACTCTGCTGCGGCAAACTGCCCACCGCGCCAAAGGCCAGCGAAGGCCGCTCTTCAACTTTCTCCGTATTGCCAGAGAAGACCGTACCCACTTCAAAGAGCCGCACGTCGCTCACATCGCGGTGCAGGTTGCCGGCAATCATCGCCAGCATTCCCGGGATCAGAGAGGGCCGCAGCACTCCCGCCTCCTCGCTGAGCGGATTGCCCAGCGGAACCACAAGCCCAGGTTGCGGCGCAGTCAGCGCAGCCTCGGCAGCCGAGCAGAAAGTGCTGCCAATCGCCTCATGGAATCCGGCTGAGAGCAGCGTCCGCCTCACCTCGGACTCTTTTTCCGCCCACGGCAGCGCGCGCACTCCTTCGCCAAAGGCGGGCAGCGTATTGGCAAAGCGATTGTATCCGTAGACGCGCGCGACTTCTTCGATGAGGTCAATCTCACGGTCCATATCGAGACGCCAACTGGGCAAGGTCACTTGCCAAGCAGCTATTTCGGTCCCGAAAATCTCGGGGTGGACGCCCAACCCGCATCCCAGCGCCTTCAATACGCCTTCAACCGTCGCCGCGGTGATGCCCTCGGTGTCAATGGTCGCGCCCAGAATGCGCTTCACTTCACTGAATTCGAGCGAAACCGGCTGGCGGTTGGCGGTTCGCGCCTCAAGAGCGGGCACACGCACATCCACCAAATCGCCCTCAATCCAGCCGCCGCTTGCCAAAAGAATACTGCTGACGATAGCCGAAGCAACCGGCGCGGCATTAAAATCCGCACCGCGCTCAAAGCGGTGGCTGGCGTCGGTATGCAGCCCGTGCCGCCGCGCCGTGCGCCGCACGGCAACCGGATCGAACCACGCTGCCTCGACGAGCACATTCTTCGTCTCCGCGGTAATCATCGAATCCCAGCCGCCCATAACGCCAGCCAGACCTAAAGGCTTTACATGGTCGGCAATGATCAAGTCTTCGGGATCGAGTGAGCGCTCGACGCCGTCCAGCGTCTTGACGCGCTCGCCCTTCTTCGCGCGGCGCACGACGATGCCGCCTTCGATCTTGTCGAGGTCGAAGACGTGCGTGGGCTGGCCCATGGCGAGCCAGGCAAAGTTCGTCGCATCGACGGCGTTCGAGATCTGCTTCTGCTCCAGAAGCCCAAAGTAAGTGGCGACTTCCGCGCCCGCAAACCAATCCCGCGAGTTGGCGATAGTAACGCCGCGCAGCACACGCGCCGTGAAGCGCCCGCAGGCGTCCTCGGCCTCGATTTCTACGGAGAAAGGTTTCGCGGTTGTCCGAGCTTCGGGGAGTGCAAACTCCAACCTCGGCAGCGCCAACCCATAGATCGCCGCCGCCTCGCGCGCCACGCCATAGTGATTCATCGCATCCACGCGGTTGGTGGTGATGTCCATCTCGAAGAGCGAGCCGCTGCCCGGGCCGAGATCGTAGATGCCCTCAACGGCGATGCCGCGCAGGGTCAGATCTTCCGCCAATTGCGCATCGTTGACCGGAAGGCCGGGAAGGTAACTGCGAAGCCATTTGGTGAGTATCTTCATTGGGTGTCTGTCTTCTCTGTGATCGAACTTTCTTGAATGTTTGCTGTTGACGGCTCATCTATCGGAACCAAGTAATCCATATTAAACAAAGTCAAAACCCTATTTCGTACTGCGGGAGCGAGCGAAAAACCAACCGCGATCATCCAAATCACAATCAATTGCACGTGAACCATGCAGCCGAGTCCATATCCATCACGCCAGAATAATGCGCTATCGGAGGCACTCGAACAATTCGTCGAAAAAAATCCATAAAATAATTCAGAAAAACTATAAGGAGAATTGGTTTGCAATACGCTCGAATACCGGTTGCAATTCTCATACCATTGAAACGTCCAACGCAACAAAGCAATTACAATCACTGGGCTAAGGTATACAAATACCCAAGGTTTAAGCTGATCTGGATCTAAGAGTTTCAAACGTTGCTCGAACTTCTGATTGAATATTCCTATAGCTGCCATACTAGTCCACCAGGGTATAAGTCCAGCAATCAATCCGACGAGTAATGCACGCACAAATAAATGCTCATGAAACATCAGCCCAAGTTCAGGCGAACCGCCTTTCGCCATCAAGTAGAATATGCCATTAACAATTCTGCCGACTACTCCAATGGAAAAACAGTAGTACAACGCAAGCAGTAGATACCGGGGAAACCAACGTTGCATAGACGCTCCTTTCGCCAATACACCTTTACGCAAACTGCCCCAGAAATCTCATATCTCCGGCGAACAACGATCCAATCTCGCTGATCCCGTACTTCATCATCGCAATCCGCTCCACGCCCATGCCAAACGCAAATCCTGAAATCTTCTTCGAGTCGTAGGCCGGCTGCTTTTCCGCGGCAAAAGCGAAGACCGCAGGGTCCACCATGCCGCAACCCAGCAGCTCAATCCAGCCTGAGTTCTTGCATTTGCGGCAGCCTTTTCCTCCGCAAAAAATGCAACTGATCTGCACGTCGGCGGACGGCTCGGTGAAGGGAAAGAACGACGGAAAGAAGCGCGTCTTCACCGCCGAACCAAAAAGCGCTTTCATCGCGTGGTCCAGTGTTCCCTTCAGGTCGCTAAAGGTGATGTTGGTGTCCACGCAAAGGCCCTCCACCTGATGAAAGATCGGCGAATGCGTTGCGTCGGCGGCATCGTTGCGGTGCACCTTGCCGGGGATCACAATCCGCACCGGCGGCGGCTGCGATTCCATGGTCCTCATCTGCACGGGTGAGGTATGGGTGCGCAGCAAGAGCCGGTCGCGCTGCGGGCGGCGATCTTGAGAGGCGACAACCAGCGTATCTTGAGTGTCGCGCGCCGGATGCCCTGGCGGAAAATTCATGCACTCGAAGTTGTAGTAGTCGGTCTCGACCTCTGGCCCCACGCCCACGGAGTAACCCAGCGCCGCAAAGACGCCGACAATCTCATTCAGCGTGCGGGTGATCGGATGCTCGGCCCCAGAGAGCCGCCGCGTGCCCGGCAGCGTGATGTCTATGGCCTCGGCCTTGAGAGCCGCATCGGTTGGCCCGGCCCCCAAAGCCGCGTCCAGCAACCCCTCAACCACAGCCTTGAGCGCGTTAAAGCGCATGCCTACGAGTCTCTTGGCCTCGGCCGGCGCTGCCTTTTGCCAGCGGTCGGAGACCTCTTTGAGCCGGCCCTGCTTGCGCCCCAGCCATTGCAGCTTGAAGGCCTCTACGGCCGCCTCATCGCTCACCTCAGCCGCAGCCGCGCGCGCCTGCCGCTCCAGCAGGGCAAAGGCACCGTCCAGTGCGGCCTCATCAAATGCAGTCAGATTGGGAATCGCTTCGTTGTTCATGCTTGACTAACAGAATATCGCACCACCTGCGTTGCGGCAGACGGCACCTGCGGTGCGGCAGACGGCACCTGCGGTGCGGCAGACGGCACCTGCGGTGCGGCGGACGGCACCTGCGGTGCGGCGGGCGCTCGCTACTCGCTCGCAGGAGAGTTGTGGTTTCCCATATCCCCAAGTGCGAGGGATCTGGGGCACCCGGCAGTCAGGCACCCGCCACCGGGCTCAGGGCGGAAAGTTAAAGATTTCCGCGAAAGGCTGAAACGATTCGCAGGGGGGCGGCACTATACCTGTACGAGCGAGCAGAGTACGAGCGCCCCTTGTGGTTCCAGTTCTCCAGGTTGCTCCAGGTTGCTCCAAGGGCTCCAAGGGCGTTAGACCCGATCTAGTTTTGCAGGTCAAGAGGTATGTTGATGGTTTCCCCAGACCAAAAATCCGCCGCGAAGGAAGCTCCCGGCCTGGCAGAGGATATTCCGTTGCTGCCCACCATTCTCTCCTGGTGCGAGTGGCCGGGGGCGGATTCCCAAGAGCGGGAGCCCACATGGGGATCCGCGCGGGCGGAGCGGACGGAGATGGAGAATTTTGCGCTCATCTCACTGCCCATCGCCAAGATCAAGCTGGCAATCAATCCCGTACAATCGATCAACGCCGGCGAGCCACGGGAGCTGACTCAGGCGGAGTTGCATCGGCTATATGCGAACACGGCGGTTCCGCGTCATCGTTATCTGGCGCCGGCGCTAGCCACCGCGGCCGCTTCACCGGAGCTTGCGCCGCATCCCGCAAAATGGATTGCCGGCCTCTCGGAGAACGATCTCTCCAGTGTGGTGGATGCGTGGCTGAAGACCAATGGCAATACGGATTATGAACAGTTGCATTGCATTGGGCTGGAGGCGAAGAGCAGGCGGCTGACCGCCGTCTTCGCATTGAAAGAGGGACGCGGCTACGGCGGCGGGCCCAGCACGGCCGGCAGCAGAGAGTATGTAGCCTTTTGGGCCGATTGGGGCTCGGGATTTCAGTATGAGGGAACGACATCGGTGGCGGTGCATGACTTCAGAAACCTTCCGCCGGCGGGTTTGGAATATAGCGTCTCACTGCCGATCGATCTGCAATCTCGCCTGCGGCATTGCGGCCCGGAGACAAAAACAATCAAGGTGCGCGCAGTATTGAGTTGGAACACGCCGCCTTCAGCCGTCGACGCCAAGGCCGCGGTGGTCTGGGGCGACAGCATGGAGAGCCGGATTCCGTTGCCGTCCGCGCAGGAAATCTTTGCGGAGGGTGCGCCTACCAGCCTTTCCGCCGCGAGCGAGGCGGAGATTGGGAGGATGGGCGGCGGCTGGATTGTCCATGAAGCCATCCAGGCTCTGAACAGCAAGGCGTTTGGTCCGTATGCTGGACTCACCGTGGCGCCGGATCGAACAAGCGCCGGCGCGACCGTTCGCGATCGCAGTTTCACGATTCACACCACAGACATTGACGGCAGAGGCTGCTCGTACACATTTTATGTTTGGACCCGCGGCAGCGCGAAGCAGGGAGCGAGATTCAAGTAACAGCGCAGGGCAGATGAGTCTTGACTGCAGCGGCAGCAAGGCAGTGAGTGGGCAGGACCGACTGGCTTCCCCCAGAAGCAGACGGAGTTCGCTTAACCGAGCGAGTTCCGTCTGCGCGCCACAAGTGAATGGAGAGTTTTGAAAGTGATTTCAATGATTTTTATTTTTTGCTTTGCCTTGAGTTCTCTGGCGATCTGGCGGGTGGCGCATCTGCTGGCCAACGAAAACGGACCGTGGAATCTGATTGCGCGGATGCGCGGCGCAATGGGTTCCAATGTGCTGGGCCGCCTGATGGATTGCTTCTATTGCTGGAGTTTTCTGGTTTCTCTGCCTGCGGCTCTCTGGATGAGCCGCGGCCATGCGGGGTTTCTGCTCTATTGGCTTTCACTTTCGGCGATGGCGTGCCTGGTGGAGAGAGCGACGCAGAAGCGGCAAGGCGCGTTGCGGGTTGCGCAGGTCTCCAGTTCCTATCTGGATAAGGTGATTCGAGGCATGTAAGGAGTGTGAGGGCGATGCGGCAGCAGAGCGTGAGAGCGGAGGCGGGTGTGGAGAGTTGCGGCGGACAGAGCGAACGCTGGCCGGTGTGGATGAGCGCCGTTCTGTGTACCTTCTTTGTGCATCGGCGGTCAAAGCTCTACAACTCCGGCGATGACGAAAAATTGCATTCTCAGCCGGCTCCGCATCGCTTTGCGCAGACTGGCTTGCGGCGAGCTTCGTTGATGCATGAGGCGGGGAGCTATCGTTCTCAAGCTTCAGTAGAAGAGCAATCGAATTTGAGTGCGGCAAGCTCGGCGCTATTGGCTGCAAGCAAGCCGAAAACGGACTTTTCCTGGGGAATTCCCTGGGTTTACCTGGCCTTTCTTTTGCTGGCTTGGTTATTTTTACTGTGAAAGGGCCGCAAAAGAGCCCGATTATTGATCCGGCCGTTTTTATCTCCCATCGTTTCCGCAGAGAAACGATGAGGTGCACAATTCATCGTCTTTTAAGGGCCGGATCAATACAATAGCTGCCCCGAAAGGAGAACCATCCAATGCTTTGGCCTACGACAATCCAGATTGACAGCCACTGGAACCGCGCGGAAAATCGTCCCGCCTCCTCAACGCCGCGGAAATCCGCGAATATACTGGCGTGGCCCAGCGAGAGGACGAATTCTCAGGCATCTACGGCGCGATTGGCGCAACCGGCGCAAACTGCCGTGGGGGTTGAGGCAAGATCCCGCCTTGGCGATGCAGCTGCCAGGCAACCGCGCGACGGTGTGCGCGACAAGGGCCCGATGGAGGGCGCGATGAGGGCGCGATGAGTTCCACGCCCCAACCCATGGGCGCAGCGCGCGGCTCAAACGCGCGACGGCCTGCGCGGCTGCCTGCACGTCCGCATAGTTTTCATTCCCCTGAACGCTCTGCAATGCTATACTTTGGTGCACCTAGGTTGGCGGGGCAAGCATTGCAATTTCACTCATTCGACGCAGGTTACGTAGATAACCTCTGTGCCGGTGACCACCGGACGCAGGAGCACTTTGTCGGCTATTTTTCCGGATTGCTCCAGCTCAAGCTACGCTCTCGCTTGCAGTCGCCGCAGGCAATCGAGGACGTGCGCCAGGAGACCTTTGCCCGCGTCTTCTCCGTACTGCGCAAAGACGGCGGTCTGCGCCAGCCGGAGCGGCTGGGCGCATTTGTCAATACGGTTTGCAACAATGTTCTGCTGGAGCATTACCGCGCCAAGAGCGGCGGCGAATCGCTGGACGTGGAGGGACGGCCGGAGCTGGCCGACAAGAGCGCCAGCGCGCTGGAGATCGTGGCTACGCGACAGATCAAGGATAAGGTGCGCAAGATACTGCTGGAACTGGCCCCACGCGACCGCTTGCTGCTGAAGGCGGTATTTCTGGACGAGCGCGACCGCGACGAGGTTTGCGAGGAGTTTGGCGTGGATCGCGATTACCTGCGGGTGATGCTGCATCGCGCCAAGCAGGAGTTCAAAACCGAGTACGTCAAGCGCGTCGGAGGCCAAATCGCCTTGGGCGCGAATGCCTGAATAACGATTTTGTAACGATTTGCCGGCCGCGCTCACTATCCAGAGTTAGGCAGTTCCAGAGTTAAGCCGTTCCGGGTTGGAGCGTACTGGACCGCGTTATTGGGGACTGAATTCATGGATCATAACGAAGCAGTACAAAAGATGGCGACGGAGAGTTACCTCCTGAATGAGATGACGCCTGACGCCCGAGAAGATTTTGAGGCGCACCTTTTCGATTGCGCCGAATGTACATTGGATCTGCGCGCCGGAGCCGTATTTGTTGCCGAGGCCAAGGCCCAGTTGCCTGGGCTAATCGCCGGCGTTCCCACGCGGGCCCGTGAGCCCAAAGCAAAACGGCAGTGGTGGCTGGGCTGGATGCAGCCGGCCTTTGCCGCTCCCGCCTTTGCCATGCTGCTGCTGCTGGTCATTGGCTATCAGAATCTGGTTACCTATCCGGCGCTGCGCGAGGCCGCGAATCAGCCGCGTTTGCTGCCCTGGGCTCCGCTGCATGGCGAGACGCGCGGCGCGGCGCTGCCGCTGAGCGCCGATCGCGCGCATGGCCTGGCATTGCCAGTGGAGCTGCCCGTTCCACCCAGCCTGGGCGCTTATACCTCTTACTCAATCGAACTCTACGATCCGCAAGGCAAGCTTGCCTGGACGGGCACGGCCGCGGCTGCCGCTGATAACTCCGGTGAGGCCCAGCGCCTTTCGCTGGTAATTCCTGGTGCAATGCTGCAGAACGGCGCTTATACTGTAGCCGTCTCCGGTATTGCCGCTCATGGAGAGCACAGCGAAGTCGACAAGTTTGTCTTCGACCTGCGATTAACGGATTGACAGGCCTGCCAAATTGATCAATATCTCCCCCGAAATTCACTAAGGAGAGGTGAAAAGAGCTATGTCTGAAGTAACGGAACGAATTCACACCTACCATGCGGAAGCAACGGCGCTCGGGGGACATCTGAGCCTTCCATTCTCGCAGGACATCGAGGCCCAGGCGCACACAAAACTTGCGCAAAAGGGCGGATATTTCAGCCAGCGATCAGAGGCGTACCGGCTTCAGTCGGTGCTCACCTTCCGCTCCGCCTACTCGCATGTGGCCGGCAACCGCAGCGACAAGCAGGGTGGCGGATGGAATACGCTGACCACTACAGTCGTCGAAGGTCTGAATGTTCTGGAGGTGCTCACGGCTGATCGCGTGGTGGGCCAGACCATCACCGAACATCCGCTGGAAGGCCACGTGCCGTCCATCTCGTTTCTGGGCACGCACTTTGATAATCTGCGCATCTGCGGCCACCGCGTCGAGCTGGACCTGGATCAGGAAATCTTTGGCGCCAAGCCGGCCGGCGACGCCCCTTACACCAGGGATTCGGGCTTCATTGGCCGCGTCAAGGGCCAGTATGATCGCATCCGCCAGCACAAAGAGGTGCCAGCAGAGCTTGCGGAACGATACAATCGACTTTCCTCTACTCTTGGCGCTACGGAGGCAGCCGAATGTTCGTTGGTCAACCAGGCCGCTGGCGGTTACCCTGGCAAGACCTTTGGCCATGTGATCCATATTCCCGGCTTCGGGACCATCTCACTGGGCAAGCTGACCGTGAAACACGAGCACCCGCACGAGAAGACGGGAGCACCCACCAAGACCACCTTCACGCTGACGATGGTGGAACTCAAGCTGGGGTGCCCAATCGCTGGGGAAATGATAATCGGCGGAGGAACTTCCAACGGCGGAACAACACCATAGCACTATCTAACTTCCGAATTGCCCGCTGGATTGGGAATATTGCTATTCGTCTAGCGGGCGTTCGGGTATGGATTGGTGACTATCGACGTAATTTTAGACCGCTATTAATTACTTATTTATCTTGGCTCTTTCCATTGCTACTACTCCCTCTTCAAGACACTCGACCTATCCCTGCGCAAACTGTTTTTGACCGTACAGTAGCGATTTTTCAACGGGGTGATCTTGCAACCAGCCAGCAGGATGCGGAGCGGGGATTCGAGAAGTTCCGACGGACTAGCCCGGAATGGTCCGCAAAGTTTCACTTACTGGAAGCACAAATCATGATCTGGCGAGGCATGTATGACGATGCTTTGCTCATTCTTGCGGATTATCAGCCAGCTTACGGCGATCTAAATGAAAAGATCTTTGTGCTAGCTCTTGAAGGAGTTGTCCATACAAAGCAGCAGCAAGTTCTAATGGCGGATCAAGAACTTACACAAGCAGAGAACCTCTGCAAGACGGATGATTCCTCGACCTGTGGCGAGGTTTTCAGAGCGCGCGGAAATCTGGACATCAAGCTGGGACACCTTTCTGAGGCACGGCAGCATTTTATTGACGCTCTTGCTTTTGCTCAAGCCCACAAAGATCGGTTTTTGGAAGCAGGCACATCCTTGAATCTTGGATATGTTGCAATGCAGACCGATCACTATGACGAGGCCATAAACTGGTCACAATCCGCGTATCGAGCGGCGAATGAAATGGGATCGGAAGGCTTGGCGCAGCTCGCATTGGGCAACCTTGGATGGGCCTACTACCAACTGGGCGACCAGGAAAGGGCGCTCGAAATGTTTCTCGATGCGCAGAAACGCGCTAAATTACTGGGAAATCTTCATGATGAACTCAAGTGGATCAGCAACGCCGGATATGTTTACGACAATATTGGAGATTTGGCCCGAGCCGCGCTATCCTATCGCCGTGCGCTCGAACTGGCACGACAGATTGATAGCAAAGAAGACATCGCGAACGCGCTGGAAGATTTGGCCCAGATTTCAGTTGAGACAGGAAACTTAAACGAAGCAAACGCCTATCTTGACCAGGTAACTCCGATGGAGAACGCAGGCAACATACGCCTGAGCGCGTATGTAACGCTGACGCGGGGAATGCTGGCCGATGCTCGGCACCAGGACCAGCAGGCAGAGACGCTTTATCGTGCAATTCAAGCCGATCCAGCAAACCCAACTTCATCGCGGCTGACCGCCGGGGAGGAATTGGCGGTGCTCTACGAGCAGCAGGGCAAGACGCGGGATGCGGAGCGGGTCTACAAAGCCACGCTGTCCACCTTTGAAGCGGCGCGGGCGCAGCTCAAGCGCGAGGACTCGCGGCTGCCCTTTGCCGCCAACGCCACGGGCATCTACGACAGCTACATTCACCTGCTGGTGACAGAGGGCCGCGGTGAAGAGGCGCTGGCCGCGGCCGATGAGAGTCGCGCGCGTACTCTGGCGCAGGGGCTGGGCGTGGCTGAGTGCAAGGCTTCGTTCCATCCCGCAACTCTGAACTCCCGCCAGATCGCGCGGAAGACCGGCGCAACACTGCTGTTTTATTGGCTAGGCGACAAGCAATCGTACCTATGGACCATTACGCCGGCCAAGGTCACTCTGATTCCGCTGCCCGCGCAGACGGAGATTACCGCCCGCGTGGCGCGCTATCGCAGGGCGCTGGTTGACGCTGAAGATCCGCTGCAAGACCGCAACCAGGATGGGCAGGCGCTTTATAACCTGCTGGTGGCGCCGGCGGCGAAGCTGATAAAACGCAACGCGCCGGTGATGATTCTGGCCGATGGAGCGCTGAGCGAATTGAATTTTGAGACGCTGCTGGTACCAGGGCAAACAACGCAGGCAGCCGCGGCTTCCGGCTCTGGCGCACACTATTGGATCGACGACGCAACGCTGGTCTCGGCTCCCTCGCTGGCCATGCTTGCCGCGGCCAGGCCGGCGCGCGCGGCCACCGGCAAGATGCTGCTGCTGGGCGCGCCCGTTACCGCCAGTCAGGATTACCCCAGCCTGCCGCTCTTCAGCCAGGAGATGGAGCAGATTCAGAGGCATTTTGGCGGGCAGCGCGCGCAGATTTTTACCGGCCAGCAAGCCACGCCCGCAGCCTACCTGAGCAGCAATCCGGCGCAGTACGGCTACATCCATTTTGTCTCTCACGCGGTGGCCAGCCGCACGGACCCGCTGGATTCGGCGATTATTCTTTCTCGCGGCATGGCTGCCGAGGACTCCTTCAAGCTCTACGCCCGCGACATTATGCAGCACCCCATCGATGCGCGGCTGGTGACCATTTCAGCCTGCTATGGCAGCGGCACCCGCGCCTATGCGGGCGAGGGATTGGTGGGGCTCTCCTGGGCCTTTCTTCGCGCCGGCGCGCACGGCGTCATCGGCGCGCTGTGGGAGGTGAGCGACGACTCGACGCCGCGCCTGATGGATGCGCTTTATCAAGGTTTAGGCAGTGGGCAGAATCCCGCCATGGCGCTGCGTAGCGCCAAACTCACGCTGCTGCACTCGCAAAGCCGCTTCCGAATGCCTTTTTATTGGGCTCCGTTTCAGCTTTATTCACGGCAATAAAAGATATTGGAGCCTCTAGAAAAATGCATCCAAAAGCGCATGGATATTGATCGTTTCGCACTTCGCAAAAACATCTTGCGGAAACGCACAAGATTCCATGACATAGGTACTCACTGCTTCTGGAGCGCCGGGAACAAAACGCCTTGCATGATCCGCTGGAATTGATTCAGGAAGCCGAAAACGGTAAGCTGCATAAGGTGGGGACGCCTTCTGCTTTGGAGTTGGACTTCGTAATCCTGTTCTAAAGCGGGCTGTCCTTGCCTCTAAACAGCCCTACTGCCTGAATTTTGCAAGTGGCTCGGAGGCAACAGCAAAGCTATGACTATTGTCGCGGGAGTCGATTTCGGCACCTTGAACGTGCGCGTCTCGCTGGTCGATAGCGAGCGCGGGCTGATCGCCTCCGCCCTCGCCGAGTACCCTCTGCACCGCAAGCGCGAAGACCCGGAATTCGCCACGCAATCGCACAGCGACCACCTGTTGGCACTGGAATCCGCCACCCGCCAGGCCGTCAACGCGGCCGGCATTCACGGTGACCAGATCGAGGCCATTGCGCTTGATACCACCGGCTCCAGCGTCATTCCCGTCGCCGCGGACATGACTCCGCTGGACGATTACTATCTCTGGTGCGATCATCGCGCCGCTGCCGAGGCGGCCGAGATCACCGAGGCCGCGCGCCGCCAGCATCTTCCGGCTATCGACTGGTGCGGCGGCGTCTATAGCTCTGAATGGGGCTGGGCCAAGCTGCTGCATTGGCTGCGCCACAATCCCGAAAAGCGCACAGACTTCGCCAGCGCCTTTGAGCATTGCGACATGATTGCCGCCACGCTCTGCGGCATCCAAAAGCCGGAGCTCGTCAAGCGCAGCGTCTGCGCCATGGGCCACAAATGGCTCTGGAACGCCTCGCTGGGCGGGCTGCCGCCAGAGGAGTTTCTGGTCAGCATCGACCCGCTGCTGGCCGGCGTACGCGCCAAGCTCGATGGCGAATACGCGACCTCCAACAAGATCGCTGGATGGCTTGCGCCCGCGTGGGCAGAGCGGCTCGGACTGCGCGCCGGCATTCCCATCCCCGTCGGGGCATTTGACGCGCACTGGGACGCCATCGGCGCCGGTGCGCGCGCGGGCGACGTGGTCAACGTCGTCGGCACCTCCACCTGCATCATCGCCTACGCCAAGCACGTCAAGCTGATTCCCGGCCTCTGCGGCGTCGTCGAGGGCAGCGTACACCCCGACTACACCGGCGTCGAAGCGGGCCTCTCGGCGACTGGCGACATTTTCAGCGCCATCGCCCGCCGCGCCAACACCACCGTCGCCGAGCTGAGCCGGGGTCTGGAAGCCTACCGCGCCGGCCAGACCGGCCTACTGCGTCTAAGCTGGGACAACGGCGACCGCACCGTCCTGGTGAATCCCAATCTGGGCGGCATCACGCTGGGCTGGAAGCTGCAACACACGGCGCAGGACGAGCTCTTTGCGGCCATCGAGGGAACGGCCTTTCACACCCGCGTCATTCTTGACCGCATGAGCCAGTACGGCGCGCCCACCGAGCGCGTCATCAACGGCGGCGGAATTCCACAGAACAACGCCGTGCTCAATCAGGTCTACGCCGATGTTCTGGGCAGGCCGGTGCTGGTGCCCGCCAGCAAAGTCACCGGCGTCGGCTCGGCGGTCTTCGCTTTCATCGCCGCAGGCGTCTTTAAAACCATCGCCGAAGCGCAGAAGAAGATCTGCCCGCCGCACACCGTCTATCAGCCCCAGCCCGAGGCGCAGAAGGTCTATGAAGTGCTCTACCAACACTACCGGCGGCTCTATTTTGCCTTTGGCGACGCGGCCAGCGGCGAGTTCAGCCAAGTGTTGCCGGCTTTGATTCAACAAGCCAGGGCGGCGCATTCTTCCGGCTGTTGAGCAACTGGACGCGGGGCTATGAGTTTCGGCTGCATCGAAACTACGGTGAACGACCTGAGCGGAATCAAACTCCGAGAACTGGCCGTCGTCCGGCAACTTGCCTTCGGCCAGATCGCATAACTTCAGGATCGTTTGCCGGCATTGCGCGGAATTTCAATGAATGGTTACGAATCGTTGATCGCTGATCCCTTGCGTTCGCAGCCCCTCAGGGTGCATTCTTGCCGTGAGATGAAAGCAATCCAGATTCACGAGACAGGCGGGCCGGAGGTACTGAGGCTGACAGAGTTGCCCATCCCGCAGCCGGGGCCGGGGCAAGTGTTGATCCGCGTGGAGGCTGTCGGGGTCAACTTCATCGAGATTTACTTTCGCAAGGGCACGTACAAAGCCTCGCTTCCGCTGACGCCGGGCAGCGAGGCCGCAGGCACGGTGGAGGAGCTGGGGCCGGGCGTGACGGGATTTGCGACTGGGGAGCTGGTGGCCTCAGTGAGTGTGCTGGGCAGCTATGCGGAGTACGCACTGGTGGCGGCGGCGGGGCTGGTAAAGGTTCCCGAGGGGCTGACACCGGAGCAGGCCGCGGCGGCGATGCTGCAAGGGATGACGGCGCACTATCTGGCTTATTCCACCTATCCGCTGAAGGCTGGCGAGACGGCGCTGATTCATGCCGGGGCCGGCGGCGTGGGGCTCTTGCTCACTCAGATGGCGGCGCGGCTGGGCGTACGAGTGATTACGACGGTCTCGACGGCGGAGAAGGCCGAACTCTCACGCGAGGCGGGCGCGAGCGAAGTGATTCTGTACACGGAGCAGGACTTCGAGGCGGAGGTCAAGCGGATCACAGGCGGCAAAGGTGTGGATGTGGTCTACGACTCGGTGGGCCGGACGACCTTTGAAGGCAGCCTGAACTGCCTGCGTCCGCGCGGGCTGCTGGCCCTGTTTGGCGCTTCGAGCGGGCCGGTGCCGCCCTTCGATCTGATTCAACTGAGCGGCAAGGGATCGCTGTTTGTGACGCGGCCGACGCTTTGGCATTATGTGGCGACGCGGACGGAGCTGGAGTGGCGCGCCGGGGATGTGCTGGGCTGGGCCATAACGGGTGAGCTGAAGCTGCGGACGGAGTTTATGTATCCGCTGGCCGAGGCGGCGCAGGCGCAGATCGATTTGGAGGCGCGCAATACTACGGGGAAGATACTGCTGGAACCGTGAAAACAGTTGTCAGTTGTCAGTTTTCAGTTTTCAGTTTTCAGTTGTCAGTTGTCAGTTTTCAGTTGTCAGTGGTCAGTGGTCAGGAACCCAAAGATCGCGGGTTGCGGCAGCTTTTTGACACATGTACAGGAAAGATGTACGTTTAGCTTGAGGTGCCGAATCGATGGCCGCTGAAACCACCTACACGGATCTGCGCGGGAATCTGGCTTCCTATTTGGATCAGGTGACAGACAATCGCGAGGTTCTGATTGTGCGCAGGCGCGGCGCGCGCGATGTGGCCATTGTGCCCTCAGATGAGCTGTCGGGGCTCATGGAGACGGCGCATCTGCTGCGCTCTCCGAAGAATGCGCAGCGGCTGCTGCGGGCGCTCAAACGGGCTGTGGAGGGCAAAGGCGCGGCTGATTCCGTCGCGAATTTGCGGCGACTGGTTGAAGCCGGCGCGGCGCGGGTGGACGCTCGACGGCGATGAGCAAGCGAGTTGCGCGCGAGGCCGTCTTTCAGCCTGAGTTTCGCGAGGATCTGATCGATTGGATCAAGACGGATCGCAAGGTTGCGTTGCGCGTGCTGGAGCTGGTCGAAGCAATTCTCGCCGATCCCTTTGCGGGCATAGGCAAGCCTGAGCCTTTGAAGTACCTGCTGGCCGGATGCTGGAGCCGACGCGTCACGCAGGAGCACAGGCTGGTCTATCGAGTAACCGAAGAGCGAATCGACTTTCTCCAGGCAAAGTATCATTACGAGTGAGGCAGGGAACAGGATCATGAAGCAGATTTCCATTGGTTCTGACGACCACGTCTTTGTGTTGACCGGCGCGGGGATCAGCGCGGAGAGTGGACTGCCTACGTTTCGGGCTTCAGATGGATTGTGGGCCGGGGCAAGCGTCGAGGATGTTTGCACGCCGGAGGCCTGGGAGCGCGATCCATGGCGGGTGTGGGAGTTCTATGCGGCGCGGCGGGCGGCAGGCGAAGCGGCTGAGCCGAATCCGGGGCACGTTGCGCTGGCTGAGCTGGAAGCAAAGCTCGGCGAGCGATTTTTTCTCTGCACACAAAATGTGGACGACTTGCATGAGCGGGCCGGCTCACGGCGGCTGGTGCACATGCATGGCGAGTTGAGCAAGGCCCATTGCGAACGGGATTGCGGACGGCCTCCGGTTGAGGATCGGGCGATCTATCGGAGTTTGGCCGAGGTGGGGAGTTGCGCGTGCGGCGGGCGGATGCGGCCGCATATCGTTTTCTTCGGCGAGATTCCGCTGGAGATGGAGCGCATTGAGGACGAGATCCGGCGAGCGACGCTGATGGTCGTGGTGGGGACTTCGGGATCAGTTTATCCTGCGGCGAATTTTGTGCATTGGGCGCGGCAGTATGGGGCGCGCACCGTGTACGTGGGACCGGAGGCGCCGTTGAATGCCGCGGCCTTCACCCATGTTGTGGAGGGCAAGGCGGGGGAAGTTTTGCCGGGGCTGTTTGTGGTGGAGCGGAGTTATTGATCCGGCCCGTCAATAGTGTCAAGGAATCCCACCCATTCCGCAGAGAACGCGGAATGGGTGGGGCACGGAGTGTCATTTTCGGACCGGATCAAAAAGTGGAGAGCGCGGCGTCATCTTTCACGCATCGACGCCTCGAATCCGGAGTACGCAGCTACCGTTCGTGCTTCTTCCAATGAAGCATGTGGTGGTCTTCGACGGTGATCTTGGCGGGCAAGGTCAGGCCGCAGGTCTTGCAGATCAGCACTTCCCTGCCGATCTCCCAATGCGTGCAGTCCTTGCATTTACAAACCAGCAGTTCAATCTCATTTTTGTCGCTCATTTATAGCCTCCTGAATTCATCTTTGACTTCAGTGACAAACTGATTGAAGGCCGCCGTAGCCGGCAAACCGGGCTCCCAGCACAGGCCGCGATCAATCAAATTATACTGTTTCACGATGCGCGAACCTTGAGCCGCATTGCCTTTTTCGTCGTTGAACCGTCCCATGAGCCAGAGGTGATCGGCCACGGTGCAGGCGGCCGCTACGTCATGCGTAACGACGATGATGGTGTTTAGGTCGTCCATATCCGAGACCTTGGAGATCAGCTCGGCGGTCCTCTCCAGCATGATTAAATCCAGGCCGGAGAAGGGCTCATCCATGAGCAAGAAATGCTCACTGCAAAGAATCTGCTGAATGATGGCGCAACGCTGGCGCTGGCCGCCGGAGAGTTGCGCGGGATAAAGGCTGTATTTGTCGGCGAGCTCAAATTCGTTCAGCAATTCCATGACCTTGTCGCGCGCGACCTTGGCATCCTTTTCCTTCTTCATCGCGCCCAGCATCAGATTGCCCATCACGGAGCGATGCTCGAAGAGTGGATAACTCTGCGCGACAACGCCGACCTCGCCGGCTATGACCGGGCGGTCAAAACCGTTGACGGTGACGCGGCCGGAGGTGGGGGCCATCAAGCCCGCGATAATGCGGAACAACGTCGTCTTGCCGCATCCGGAGGGGCCAAGGATGCCGACTACCTGGCCCTGCACGCGGCCCGGAACGATGATGTCCTTGACCTCGGCAGTGACGCCGTTCAAGACCGGACGGCCATCGTATTCAAGGCTGACGTTATCGATCTTCAAAAGAGTTTTGCCGTAGCTATACGTAGGGATTGCCATTAGTTCCGCTCCAGCGTGAGGGCCGCGTACGGGCAAAACATGTTCTTGAGCAAACCGATGCTGTAATCCTGAAAGAGGCCCAGCAAGAGGATGGTCAACTGGATGGCGAAGACCGCTGCCAGCCGGAAGTGGTGGTTCTGATCGAGCAGAATGGTTCCGACTCCGCCTTCAGAGCGAACGATGCCTTCGACCATGGTGAGCATCATCCAGCCGATGGCGGCATTCTGGCGGAGCACATCGAAGGCCTGATCGATCTGGCCGAGAATGATGACCTCCCAAACGACGCGCCACTCGCCCATGCGCAAGGTGCGCGCCAGGTCGAACATTTCTTTGGGAATGCTGTTGATCACGTCGGCCATGCCGGTGACAAAGAAGACGGAAACCGAAAAAACCAGCAGCGAAAGCTTGAGTTGATGGCCGCTGCGCGTCATCACCGTAAAAAAGAAGGTAAGGCCGACCAGCGAGAGGAATCGCAGCTTGCTGAGCAGCGCCACCAGCGGGCGAAAGAAGGGCATCACCGTGGCATAGGCCAGCAGCAGAGAGACCACTGTAGCCACGGCGATGGCCTGCACATTGAGAAAGAAGCTGGTAATCAGCTCCGCGCCAAGGCCTTGCTCCCATAGCTCACCCAGCGCGGAAAAAACCTCACCGGGCTTGGGCAGCAGCACAAACGGGCTGAAGGCCCAGAGGAAAAGAATGATGGCAACCTGAGTGGCGACGAGGCCGCGGACGGCTTTCTTGCTCAGGACCGCATTGGGAGAAAAGACAGCAATGGCATGATTCATGATTCACACGGGTAGAAAGATTGGGGAGGCTTGCGCCTCCCCGTTACGGCAGAAATTATTGGCCGATCTGCGTGATTTCGACTCTCCGGTTGAGGGCCTTGCCACCGGTTGATGCGTTGGAGGCTATCGGGTCTTGCGAACCGTGGCCGGCAACGAGTTTGAAGCGCGAGTCGGGGAAGCTCAACGGAGCCACCTGCTGGAAGTAGCGCTTGACGGCCTGGGCGCGCTTTTCGCTCAACGGCACATTGACCGCATCGGAGCCGGCGTTGTCGGTGTAGCCGTCAATCTGCAGCGCCAACTGCGAGTTGATAGCCAGCGAATCCTTCAACTCGCTGAGCGTGGGCAGGCTATTCGGGAGGGGCTGGTCAGAGCCTGAGGCAAAGTTGATGTAGACGGCTTTGTGGCCCAGAACCGTGCCGCTCTGGGCTTCCTTGGTGTAATCGACTGTCTCAGCGCTTGCGCCTTGCACGCCGCCGGTGCTCAGCACCGATTGCGCGCCAAAGATGAAGGAGGTATCGACCGCTTCCTTGTAAGGCGGAATGGGATTGTCTTTGAAGAGCTCCGGATAATTCATGGTGGCGATCTTGCCGAAGGTCTCGTAGGTGGCGCGCATATTGTTGTTATGCTTGCCGTCGAGGCCGAAGTAATTCACGTTGTCTTCAAGGCCGAAGACCGCCGAGCCGCCCAGCATCTGGCCGGACTTGGGATCGCGGAAGCCGCCGTAATACTTGTACCAGTAGCCGCCGTCCTGATCCTTGTAAAGCTTGGCTGAGATCTCACCGGCAGAGTGCCGAACCGCATCGAAGGCCTTGACCTGATCGGCTGCCTGGAAGCTTGCCGCCAAAAGGCCTGAGGTCTCATCGCGATTGTCGTTGAAGAACTTGCGAATGCCGAGAATCACCGCCGGCATCTGCGAGGCGTACTCATGCGAAGAGACGATTTTGGCAGTGCCGGGACGGCCATGCACGGCCTGTTCGTCGCCGGGGGTCCAAGTCACAACGCCGTCGGGGCAGATATTGCGCGTCTCTCCGGTGGGGCGGCCATCTTTGACGACCTTGCGGTCTTCGCAGCGGTTGGGGATGAAAACATCCGTAACGGCCTTGATGTAGTCCTCATCGGGAGCGGCGATCCAGTTGACCGCATCCGGGTCATAGGTCTTCAGGTCGGGGTTGTTCTTGAGGCCATTCGATCCCAGATAATTCAGAGCGATATTCCAATCGCCGTCGCGGATGACGCCGACGATGGTCTTGCCTTTCATGCTCTGCGGATTCGCCTTCCACTCCGGCGGGCCGAGCAGCGCGTCTTCACCATTGGAGCGGCCCACGGCGCCGATGATAACGGCCTGATACTCCGGACCCAGCTTCTTGAGTTGCGGATTCAGATCTGCGAGCCACTGGCCGCCGCTATCGCCCATCACAACAATAGCCGCGGCGCCCGAGGAGCAGGTTTTCTCGCCATCGTGAAGCTGCTTGGCGCAGGCCAGAAGGTCGGCCTTCATCTGCGAGTTCGAGTCCTCGCGGTGCAGCGTCAGATTCACGCCGTACTTTTCCATCAGCGAACCCTTGGTGGTATCTGGGCCGCCGTTGGCGTAGATCAACGAGTACATCGCATTCCACTCCCAGACGTCGAACTGGACATGCGTGGCGGCGACATTGGCCGGCGAAGTGGAGGGATAAGGCAGAGCCTGCACGTTGGCCACCTGCGCCTCCTCCTGAGGCGGAAGCGTCACGCGCGAGGCGACAATCGACTTCATGATTCCGGGGGTTGGAATAAGGCCATGCTGCATGGCGGCGCGCAGCCCGAAGACCGCGCCTCCGGCGACGACCACGATCAGGAATAACTTTGCTTGCGGCTTCAAACGCGGCATTTCTTTCTTCCCTTCAATGAATTCGCTGCCTACTTGAACATGTTGTCGTAATCGCTGTCAGCCTTGTCGCTGGACGCGGCTACACTGGCCAGAGTGATGGGCATTTTGGCCTGCGACGGAGTATCGATTCCAGGAATGTGAATCTGATCCGCGCCGGTGGACTGGTTGCCGGAGGTGAGCAGCTTCTGGTTGAACTCGGCAAACTTGGCCGCGGCTTCATCGGCGGCGGCGCCGGATTCGATCTGGTCGTCGGTGAGCAGCTTGTCGGTGTAGCGCGAGAACTCGCGGATTTCGCCCAGCGTGCGCGAGGTATCGTCTTCAAGGTAGTCGAGCGCCATATCGACCATCTTCAACTGCTCGGGATTGCCGCGTAGCAACTGCTGACCGACGCCGAGAGTCGCCTTGGCGTCAAGAATCATCTTGCGCTGCTCGGCCAGGAAGTTGACCTTGTTTTCTGTACGCTGAATCTTGCTGTCGGCAATCTGCGACCAGTGCTGGAAGGTCTTGAGCATCTTGCCTGTCTGGTCTTCCAAAGCCTGAAGCTGCTTGACGCCCTGCATCAGCATTCCGGCCTGCTCCAAAAAGGTCTGACCCTCCAGTTGCAGCCGTTCCTTCTCCATCGGATCGCTGGCGGCAGCGGCCATCTGCTGGGCCTTGGCGGCCTTGTGGCCCAGATTGTTGATCTCATCGGATTTGGCGGAGATGCTGCGCTGCAAGCGTTCGTCGCTGCCGGCAAAGCGCTGCAGCGTCTGGTCAAGGTTGTACTTGGCCTTCTTCATGTCGTCCAGATTGTTGCGCAGGATGCCGATGGGGTCGGTCTCGACCACCCAGGAAGCGAAGAACCGCACCACATTCTGAAAGAGATTGGAGACTGCGGTACGGAAGGTCGGATTGAAGACCAGCCACAATATGGCCACCACAACCGCGCCCAATGCCGCCGCGTGAATCGTGTCTTGCAGGAGCGTGATGAGGTAGGGCAAAATCACATACAAGCCGAATGCGCCGCCCAGAATCAGGGCCGCAAGCACAACCATTCCGAAGGGACCCTCGGGACGCTTCCAGAACGATTTGGGTGTATAACCTTGCAAATTCTGGGTAAAATTCGGTGTTACCGGCGAAAGTCCCATGATGTTTTCTTATCCTTTCAGCCCTAGCTTTTGAGTAAAGACGCGTAGAGCGCCTTCTGCTGTTCAAGTTCGCTGCCGCGGCGCTGCACGGCGGCCTCGAACTGGCTCTGCGCATGCGTGGCTTTGCCCTGCGCGTCCACCAATTCGTTGGAGAGCCGGGCCAACTCCTGCTGAAGCTGCGTGATCTGCGCGCTGATCTTCTGAATCTGGTCTTGCCGGCCCGCAACCTCGCGCGCGGCAAACTGTTGGGATTTCCCGCCGAAGGCTTCCTTCTCCTGCTGAAGCCTGGCCGTCAACTCGTCGAAGGTCTCCAGAATCCCGTCCTGCGTCAAGCCAGCCTGCGCCGTGGCCTGAATCACCGCGGTCTTGAACTTGACGTTGGAGGGCATGACGGTGTCCGGGATCGCCTTCAGGGGATCGAGGAATTTGTGAATCGTCGTAGCGGTCGCCGTGCCCTCGAAATCGGTCTTGGTCAACAAAGTTTGGTAGACCGCGTCGTTGTCGGCCACCACGCCGGCGTCGATGGGCAGCGAATAGGCAGCCGCCGGAGCCTCGCTGGCCAGAGGCGCGGACGCAAAGCCGCTGGCCGCATGAGCCGAGGGCGTTGGCGCGTGTTTTTCCGGCGGCGCCGGATCGTCTTCAAACGCTACTTCCTTCAGAGCTTCCAGAAATCCATGCTTGCCGGTCATAATCCTCCCCCACGCAATTTCAATCGTCGAGAGCCGCTTGCAAACCTGTAATTGATGCGCCAAGGATACACCTGCCCCTCCATGGGCGGCAAGCAAATTAACCGGCTCAATCCAGATGCAGTTGCCCCGGCGCAATCGTCCAGACACAGCCGTCCCCTGGCCCCACATGCCTTATACGCACCTGCTGGCCGGGTGGTTCACCGAAGGTGAAAACAAAGGAGCGTGTTGAGTCAGAAATTGAACGCGGAATTCAGTACCCGTAAACGCAGATTCTTCGACTCACCCCCAAACTGAAGAACGTTTGGAACTCAGGGCAAACACATCTTAGAGCATTTTCTTAAATAGTGTAGACTGTTTTTGGCAACTCTTTGCGACGAACAAAGACATGGGGAAACCCCTTGGGGATGATCTGCGCCGTAAACTTCTTTTCGCCTATGATCAAGGCGAGGGAACACTGGAGACACTGGCCGGCCGATTTCTTGTGAGCTTGGGTTGGGCGAAGAAGATTTCCGCCGCGCGCAAGCGCACAGGTCAGGCAGAACGGGTGCCGCACAAGCCAGGCCGCAAGCCGCGCGTGGGAGCCGAGCAGCAAAAGTTGGTGATATCTTGGGTAACATCTCAGCCGGATATGACTCTTGCCGAGATACAAGCCAAGTTACTGACCGAAGCGGGCATCACGCTGGGCGTTCCGCGAGTTTGGCGGCTACTCAAGAAACTGAATCTGCGGTTGAAAAAAAGTCGCTTCACGCCGCCGAACGCGACACTGAGGCCAACCAAAAGCGGCGCGAAGAGTTTGTCGCGACAATCCGTTCGATCGCGCCGGAACGCCTGATATTCCTGGATGAAAGTGGTGTCACCACCTCGATGACGCGGCTCTATGCGCGCGCTTCCGGAGGCGGGCGCATCTTTGAGGCCACGCCCGACAGCCGCTGGAAGATATTGACTATTTTGGGTGCGCTCAGCACCCGCGGCATAATCGCCGCAATGACGATCGAGGAGGCTACAGATGGCGATATTTTTCTTGCTTATCTGGATCACTGCCTATGCCCGCAACTGCGCGCGGGCGACGTGGTGGTACTGGATAACTTGAGTTCGCACAAGGTCGATGGAGTCGAGCAGCGCATCAAGAAATGCGGAGCGGAATTGCTCTACTTGCCGCCCTATTCGCCCGACCTGAATCCGATCGAAAAGGCCTGGTCAAAACTCAAAGGGCTGCTCCGCGGGGCGAAAGCTCGCAGCAAAGAAGCCCTCGACCAAGCCATCACAGAACTGCTTCCCGAGATCACCCCGGAAAATGCATCGGCCTGGTTCAAACACTGCCTCGGAGGTCTACAGATTTAGGGAAAATGCTCTAATTGCTCTATGCAGCGCGGGTCTGGCTTGTTGAGATGGGGCGATGGACAGTCC
>CAZDYU010000045.1:0-28783 GCA_964509755.1 uncultured Occallatibacter sp.
CTAGGGACCGGGGGCACCCTCATCTTGGTTGGAGAAAATCGCTGGGACCGGGGAACCCTCATCTTGGTTGGAGAAAATCGCCGGGACCGGGGGCACCCGCGTGCTACTGCTTCCCCGCCGCTGGCGGTTTCTTGGCTACGCGCGCTACGGGGTAGTAGCCGGTGCGGGTGCGGACGGTGAGCTTGGCGTGGCCTTTGGCTTGGGCGGTCACTACTACGTTGCGGAAGCCGGGCTCGGTGGCGGGGCGGGTGGAGCGGTAGCCGAGCGTGTACTGGTTGCGGATGTCGCGGGCAACTTCGGCGGCGATCTGGTCGATCTGCTCGATGTTTTTGGGAAAGAAGGCTACGCCGCCGGTCTCGGTGGAGAGCAATTCGAGGGCCTTATGGGCGTGTTTGGCCTCGGCGCGGCTCATGTCCTCGTCGCCGAAGAGGAGGCCGATGGAGTAGATGACCGGGCCGGAGAGCTGCTGGACGCGGCGGATGGTCTGCTCGAGGTCGAAGGTGGAGGCGTTGTCGTCGCCGTCGGTGATGAGGATGATGACCTGCTTGGGATTTTTGGCCTCGGCGACGAGCTTGTCCGCCGAGGCGATGACGGCGTCGCGCAGGGCAGTGCCTCCGCGCGATTCGATGTGCGCCAGGCCGTCGCGCAGCTTGTTGACGTCGGAGGTAAAATCCTGGTCGATGTAGGCCTCGTCGGAGAAGTTGACGACGAAGGCCTCGTCCTGGGGATTGGAGGCCTCGATGAGGTCGAGCGCGCTCTTGTTGACCGAGGGGCGCTTGCTGCCCATGGAGCCGGAGTTATCGACGACCAGGGCGATGGAGACGGGAAGATCGGAGTGCTGAAAGCTGATGAGCGTCTGATCGACGCCGTCCTCATTGATGCGAAAATTCTCTTTCTTCAGACCGGGAACCAGTTGCGTGCCTTCAAGCACGGTGCAGTTGAGCAGCACCTCATCGACTTCTGTATGGAGCACGTAACCGCCAGGCTCCTTGCGCACGACCGGCGGCGCCGGGGTCTGGCTGTCGGGGGAGCGGACGGGGTCGCGGTCCTCTGTGAACGGGGAAGGCGGCGTCAACCGCGGGGAAGGTGGCTGCTGCTGGGAAGGCGTCTGCTGCGCAGGGAGGGATAGCCCTGAAGCGGAGATGAAGACAGGAAGCAGCGCGAGGATGGCGAGACGGCAAAGGCGCATAGAAATCGGAGTGTTGTCTTTCATTCTCAGTCTACGTCAGTTGCAATGCCAGGCAAGCTGTGGCGGCGGGGATTCTGTTGGAAAAACCAACCGTGAGGGCCGATACTCCGGTTAAATTTTGCGAAGGCTGTGAAAGAGAACCAAGCGTGGACCGGAAGGTCCACGCGACAGCCGGCCAGGAGGCCGGCGCTACGGTATTATGGGCGGGGATTTCCGCAGGCGCGGGAGTACAATCGAGGCTAAGCGCCGAACGGCTCTGCAGAGGGCGGCTAGAGCGCAAAATCCACTGTATCAGCGGGAGAAAGACCTTCCTCATGGCTCACATTTATCCCTTTCGCGCCTGGCGTTACAACCCCTCGGCCGTCCGCCTGGAGGACGTGGTCACGCAGCCCTACGACAAGATTTCTCCGGCGATGCAGCAGGCCTACTACCAGCGCAGTCCGTACAATCTTGTGCGCATTATTCTGGGTCTGCCGGAGCTCTTTGACGCCGAGCGCGGAGAGAGCGTGTACACCCGCGCGGCGCGGGATCTGCATGCATGGCAGCAAGAGGGCGTGCTGGCGCAGGAGAAGACGCCGGCGATCTTTGCCTACTCGCAGCGCTTCAAGGTTCCCGGAACGGAAGTGGTGAAGGAGCGGCGCGGCTTTATCGCCATTGGGAAGGTGCACGATTACAGCGAGAAGGTTGTCTTCCGCCATGAGCAGACGCTGAGCAAGCCCAAGGGGGACAGGCTGAATCTGCTGAAGGCGACTCATGCGCACTTTGGGCAGATTTTCATGCTTTACTCAGACGCCGCCGGCAGCGTGGACAAGATTCTCTACGACGGCGCGGGGCCGGCCGAGGCTGAGGTGACAGATGAATATGGCGTGCTGCACCGGCTTTGGAAGGTCAACGATCCGGCGGTTATCAATCTGCTGACGACGGCGATGGCCGACAAGAAGCTGATCATTGCCGACGGGCATCACAGATACGAGACGGCGCTGAATTACTCCAAGGAACATGCGCCAGCCGCGCCGGCAAAGGCCGAATCCAGCACCAGTCAAGTGCCGCAGCCGCCTTACCCCGAGGCTGCCGTGATGATGACCTTTGTCAATATGGACTCCGACGGTCTGGTGATTCTGCCTACGCATCGCGTGGTGCATAGCTTGGCGAACTTCGATTCCGCGGCATTTCTGCGCGCCGCCGAGGAGTTTTTCACGGTTGCGCCGCTGGCGGCCGCCGACGCTTCTGATTATATGCAGACGCTGACGGCCGAGAAGGGAACGGCCTTTGTTGCCGTGACGCGCACAGGGGCGTTTCTGCTGCGCGCAAAGACTGAGGCTGTGGCCGCGGCGCTGGCCCATCTGCCCGAGCGGCAACGTCAGCTCGATCTGAGCTGCCTGCACTCGATTGTGCTGGATAAGCTGCTGGGTTTGGATGAGGAGAAGGTTCGCGAGCAGACCAACATCCGTTATCTGCGCGATGTGGCCGAAGCCGTGGAACAACCGCGCCGCGGCGATGCCGATGTCACTTTCCTGACCAATCCTGTCACGATGGAACAACTGAAAGAGGTCGCATTCGCGGGCGATGTGATGCCGCAGAAGTCGACGGACTTTTTTCCGAAACTGCTTAGCGGGCTGACGATTTATGCGTTGGACTAAGCGAACAGTGACTGGAAAGAAACATACTCCGTGAGATTTGCAGAAATGTGCATCGCTTTGAAGGCTAGACAAGTTTCGACAAAGAGACTCTTCCAGTCTTGCATTGGAGAGTTTCAAGTTGACGTTGCCTGCGTTTGCTGGCACTATTACCACAGTAATAATGGAGGGGAATTCATGAGCCCGCTTCTACTTGACGAACCTGAAGTCGATTCGAGCGAAAGCAAAATACCCGAGTTCCCGACGGGGAGAGTGCGAATGTACGCGATTGCTTTTGACCTCGATACAGCGCAGTTGGAGAATGTTTACCCAAATTCTTCTTACAAGAACGCTTACGGAGATATCAGGAAAATCTTGGAACCTCTGGGTTTTCATTGGCAACAGGGCAGTGTATATTTCGGCGGAGATGACATGAACGCAGTCAAGTGCGTTTTGGCTGCGCAACAGGTGAGTATTGCCTATCCCTGGTTCAAGAGTTGTGTGCGCGATATTCGCATGCTCCGCATTGAAGAGCTTAACGATCTTGCACCCGCACTTTAGCTGCTCGCGGTTAGCTGCCATCAATGAATCCTGCCACTGTTTTAGCCGCTGAAATCGCCCCTCGTTCGCCATGGCGTGTAACGGTAGTCGAAGCCCTTCCGGAGTTTCCGCTGCGGGTTGCATTTGCCGACGGCCTGACGGGGATTGTTGATCTCTCCGGCCTTGTTCATTCATCGAAGGCTGGAGTCTATGCCGTGCTTGCCGCCCCGTCACTCTTTGCACAGGCCACGCTCGAATATGGCGCGGTTGCCTGGCCCGGAGAATTGGACCTTGCGCCCGACGCAATGTACGCCGCAATTCAGAAAAACGGGGAGTGGGTGCTTTAGGAGCGGGGACGCATTTGCCAGCTAGGCTAACAATTCGGTTAGGCTACTTTGTTCATTTCCCGGCGCTTCGACGCCTGCTCCAGACATTTGCCTTTGCAACTCTCATCGCATCCGCGCAGTTGGCCGTCGCGCAGGCTCCGGCGGTACCCGCTGCCCCGCAAGCTCGTTTTGTCGTGGTGCTGGATGCGGCTCATGGGGGCGACGACGCGGGCGGCCATCTGGCCAACAATCAGCTTGAAAAAAACTTTACTCTCGCGCTCAGTGTTCGTCTGCGGTCGCTGCTGGGGGCGCGCGGCATTCAAGTAGTCACTACGCGCGAGTCCGATGCGACGGTCGATGCGGATCGACGCGCAGAGATTGCCAATCGCGCCCAGGCCCAGGCCTGCCTCAGCCTTCATGCCTCGGGCAGCGGCGCGGGCATTCATCTTTTTGCCTCCTCGCTGGCACCGGTCGAGCCGGTGCGCTTTGCGGCGTGGAAGACAGCGCAGTCTGCCTTTGTAACGCGCTCGCTGGCGTTGGAGGGCGTACTGAACTCGGCGTTGACCCATGCGGGCATGAGCGTGACTCTGGGCCGCACTTCACTGCAGGGGATTGACAGCATGACCTGCCCGGCGGTGGCCGTAGAGATTGCGCCCGATCTGAGCGCGGACAAGAAAACTACCACCAATCTGGACGATGCAGACTACCAGGCGCGCGTGGCCGAGGCTCTGGCCGCCGCTCTGCTGGAGTGGCGCACGGAGGCGCATCAGCCATGATTCCGCGCCATCAAAAATTGCTCTTTGGAATTCTTCTGGCGGCCTCGCTGATTATGGGCGTGACACTGTGGCAGTTGCGCGAGCGCGCGCACCAGCGGCTGATCGCAGGCCAGGACTCGGCACCCACGAGCGCTCCGGTGATTGCGCCGGCCGACGTGGCGACTCTGCTGGTGGCCAACGACGGCGATAGTTCACTGCTTACTCAGCAGCACTCGCTGCCCTTGCCTGTAGACCCCGGCGCACGTGCGCGAGCTGTGCTGGCAAAGCTGCTGGATCTTTACGCCGCCCCCGATGCAGCGCACCCCGTTTCCGGCGGCGGAGCCTCCGTCTTGCAGGTCTTTCTGCTGCCCGCGCCGCAGATTGCCGACGCCTCCGGGAAGATCAAACTGGGCGGTTTCAAGCCGGGAGAATCCGGCGGCGAAGACCGCGCCGCTCTTTCCCAGGAGGCGCAGCAGAGCGGGCCGCTGCTGGCGGTGGTCAATCTGACGGGCAGCTTTGCCGCCAACCATCCCTCGGGCATTGAGACGGAAACCCTCACCGTGCTCTCGATTGTGGGAACGCTGCACGCCAACCTGCCTCGCGTCACGCAGGTTCGTTTTCTGGTGGATGGCCTTCCGCGCTCGACCTTGGCCGGCCACGCCGACTTGACCCGCACTTACCTGACCACCGATGCCGCGCCGGCCGAGGGAGCGGCACAGTGAGTTCCGGCATTCATTTGCATTTCAAAGCTGCCGGCCCGATAGTAGATACAGGAAAAAACGATGATTCTTGATCTGCGCATTCCGATGGGTTTGATGTTCACGCTGGTTGGCGTGATTCTGGGCGTCTTTGGCTGGGCCACCAACAGCAATGCCGCTCTCTACGCCCGCAGCCTAGGCGTCAATTGCAACCTCTGGTGGGGACTGGTTCTGCTGGCCTTTGGGTTGACCATGCTGCTGCTTGGCCTGCGCGGCCAGAAGAAGCTGGAGCTTGCGCCGCCCGCGCCGTCCGACGAAGAAAGCCCACGCCGCGGCCACTGAAATTCGCACCAGATTTGAGCAGTGGGCCAGTCTGAAGGGTAGGGACTTTGCAGGCTGCGGAAAAAGGGCTATTCGGGGATTGCAATCGCGATTGAGTGTAGCAGGGGCTAAAGCCCAACGTTGATGTGATTGGCTTTATCGGCCCGACTGAAGTCGTGCCCTGGTTACAAAGCCTTTGGGAATCGCCTCCTGAAGAGTTTTTCCGCAGCCTGTGAAGCCCAACGTTGATATGATTGGCTTTATCGGCCCGACTGAAGTCGTGCCTTGTTACAAAGCCATTGGGAATTGCCTCGCGATGAGTTTTTCCGCAGTTTGTAAAGCCGCACTCAATCTATTGGCTTTACACGGGGGTTAAAACCCCCGTCTCCCTCCAGATTGAGTTTTATCGCAGCCTGTTTAGCCTCTGACGGAATTGCTTTTCAAACGGACTACTGCCGCATTCTTTGCAACCTGCCATTCACAATCGAAACCGGCTACAATCGAGGCATGAGAATAACGGTTGGCGTCTCGGGTGGAATTGCCGCATACAAAGCGGCCGAACTGGTGCGCGCCTTGCAGCGCCAGGCCGTCGAGGTCCATGTCGTCATGACCGAGGCTGCGTGCAAGTTTGTGCAGCCGCTCACCTTTGCCGCGCTCTCCGGCCACAAAGTCCTCACCAGCTTGTGGGACGATACCGGCACCGGCCAGACCGCTTACTACGATTCAGACGAGCAGAACGGCATCGAGCATATCGGCGAGGCGCAATGGGCAGACGCCTTGGTCGTCGCTCCGGCCACAGCCAACATTCTTGCCAAATTCGCCCACGGCATCGCCGACGATTTTCTCACCACTCTCTATTTAGCCACCAGATCGCCAGTCCTGGTTGCTCCGGCGATGAACGTCCATATGTGGGAGCACGCGGCCACGCAGGCCAATCTTGAGCTGTTGCGCCAGCGTGGCGTTCACGTCATTCCGCCGGGCACGGGCGATTTGGCCTGCGGCATGGTAGGCGCGGGCCGCATGGCAGAGCCCGCCGCCATTGCCGACGCCGTGCTCTGCGCCCTGGGCAGATGCCACGATCTGGCAGGAGAGGTCGTGCTGGTCACGGCAGGCGGCACGCGCGAGGCTCTCGACCCAGTCCGCTTTCTCGGCAACCGGTCCAGTGGCAAGATGGGCTACGCGCTGGCCGATGCCGCGCAGAGCCGCGGAGCCAAGGTCATCCTCATCAGCGGCCCCAGCGCGCTGCATCCGCCCTCGCACTGCGAGGTGGTCAAGGTCACGACAGCCGACCAGATGCGCGAGGCAGTCCTTGCCCGCATGAATGAGGCGACACTTGTTATAAAAGCCGCCGCGGTCGCCGACTATCGCCCCGTCAATGTCTCCGAGCAGAAGCTCAAGCGCAGCGGGCCGCTCACGATCGAGCTCGCGCCGACAGAAGATATTCTGGCCGAGGTCGTGCGCCGCCGCCGTCCCGGCCAGTTGATAGTTGGCTTTGCCGCCGAGACCGAAAATCGCATGGAAAACGGTCGCGCCAAGCTCCTGCGCAAGGGCGCCGACGCCATTGTCGTCAACAACGTGGCAGCGGAGGGAACCGGCTTCGACTCCGACAACAACGCCGCCACATTCCTCACTCTCACCACCGCCATCGAGCTGCCAGAGATGTCCAAGCGCTCACTGGCCGACCGCATTCTGGACGAGATTCTCACCCTGCGCCGGCCCAGTTCGATGCTGCTTGAGATGGACGAAGGCGAGGACGAAAAGCACCGCCAGGATCGCGTGCGCGGCGAGGCTGTTCAGACTGCCGCTCCTCGCCGCCAACTGATTATCGAATAGCAGAATTGCAATGCAAGATGGAGTAAGAAGTTGGCGCAGAGCCTGGATCCCGCAACCCGCGATGCACTTGCCGCCCGCCTCCGCTTCTACCGCGATCTTGGCCTAACCGAGTTCTATCGCCGCCCCGTCGACCCGGCGCTTACCGCCCTGCTGGCCAACGCGTCGGCTTCCGATTCTGAAGCCGCAATTTCTACTTCCCAACCGGATGGGGCACAAACATTGGGTGCCCCAGGTTCCGCTTCCGAGAGCTGGGATACCATCTCCCAATCCGCACATTCCCAGGAGGACCAGCCCATTCCGCCCCGCAAAGCAATCCCTGCCCCACCGCAGATCTCAGCCGAATTACCCGCCGCAGAGCGCGCCGCCGCACTGCAACTGATCCGCGACGAGATCGGCGAATGCACCCGCTGCCCGCTGCATCAGGGCCGCAACAAGATCGTCTTTGGCGACGGTGATCCGGCCGCGCGGCTGATGTTTGTGGGTGAAGGCCCCGGCGCGGACGAGGATGCGCAGGGACTGCCGTTTGTGGGCAAGGCCGGCCAGCTTTTGAATAACATGATCGCCGCCATGGGCCTGCGGCGCGACCAGGTCTATATTGCCAATGTGGTCAAGTGCCGTCCGCCCGGCAACCGTGTTCCCGATCAGGAAGAAGGCGCAACCTGCACCCCGTTTCTCTTCCGCCAGATCGACGTCGTCCGCCCCCAGGTGCTGGTTGCGCTGGGCGCTACCGCCGCCACCTGGCTGCTGGGCAGCCGCCAGCCGCTGGCCGGCCTGCGCGGACGCGTCCATGCGTGGCGCGGCGCGCAACTCATTGTTACCTATCATCCGGCCTACTTGCTCCGCGATCCGCGCCAGAAAAAAGAAGCCTGGGCGGACCTGCAAATCGCCATGCGCGAGCTGGGCCTCAAACCGCCGCCAAAAAGCTGAGGGTACGCAAAAAGGGCGAGAAGCTTCCACGCTCCTCGCCCTTTATCTTCCAATCCCAGAAACTCAAAACAACTGGAAGTTCACCTCGACACTCATAATCACAGGCACCGGCGTCTTTCCGCCTTTCAAGGCTGGCTTGAACTTGTACTTCCTCACTGCTATGACGGCTTCCTCATCCAATCCTTCGCCCAGCGGGCGGGTTACATGCACATTCTGCGGGTTGCCTTGCGCATCGACGATCAGAGTGACCAGCACAACGCCCTGGTATTTGTTGCGGCGCGCCTCGTCAGAGAACTGAGCCTCCGGCTCGAAGATCACCCTTGGCTCTGAGATTTCGCCGCCGATCTGGTAGGCTCCTCCGCCGATCCCTCCACCGGAGCCAGGGCCATATCCGCTGCCACTGCCTGAGCCCATGCCCATGCCGGAGCCGTTCCCGCCGGAAGCCAGCTTCACATTCTGGGAATGAGACATGCCAAAATTCGTCAACGCCGGGTTGTCGGGAATGATAATGTCCTTCGGCACATCGATCGACGGCAGCGGCGGCTGCTCGACCTTCGGCATCACAACCGGAGCCGTCGCCCGCGGCGGAATCTTGCCCTTGATCGCCTCGGTCTTGTCCGGGCTTCCGCCGCCGCCGTGGATCTCCGTGGCGGCCTTGGGCGGAACAAACTCCGTGACCGCATCGATCGGCGTGACCGTCATGTTGGGCTTGGCCTTGTCCATCACCGTCTTGACGCCGATGGCCAGCAGAGCCGCCAGAATCGCGCCGTTGATGGTGGTGGCAATGCCCCAGGCCCAGGGATTGCGCTTGACCGCCATCCGGTCCGGAACCGGAATCGGTGTCGATGTCAGTTGCAGCGGCGGCAGCTTGGGCGGGAAAAACAGATCGCGAAGGCTCCCGTAGAGTTCGGCCCAGATTGGCTTCTCATCAAGCTGCATTCCAAAGCCGGCGTCGAGGGAGCCGCCGCTGAGAACCGCAGCCGCGGCTTGGGATTCCGAATCGGGCTGGATGAGCAGGTCGTTTGCCATGGTTGCTGCTGGTTCTCTGGCCTCTAAGCGCCTGGGTTGCCCGCCGTTAGACTGGCTCTCCGTCTCCAGGTCCATACCTCTATTATGCTTGACTCCGCCCGGTTGTGTCTTGTCCGGCAACGTTCCGGAATCCACGCCCTCATATTCCTGCATAGCCAAGTTTCCCATAAACAATAGACGGAGCGCACCTGCGGTTTGTTACCCGGAAAACTCTCGCCCAGCCATTTACACTAGAAAATGAATGATTCCGAACGATCCCAGGGAGTAACGATGTCCTCAGCACCGGAGTTGAAGGCGACCCTTACCTTGCCGCAAACCGCCTTCCCGATGAAGGCGAACCTACCGCAGAATGAACCACTTCGACTGGCTCGCTGGTCCGCCCTCAACCTATATGACGAGTTGCGCAGGGCCGGCGAGGCGCGCCGCAAGGCCGGCGGCCAGTATTATCTGCTGCACGACGGCCCGCCCTACGCCAACGGCCCCATTCACCTGGGCCACGCGCTCAACAAGGGCCTCAAGGACTTCATCGTCAAGTCGAAAACGATGGCCGGCTTCGACGCTCCCTACGTGCCCGGCTACGACTGCCACGGCTTGCCTATCGAGATCAAGGTGGAAGAGCAGCTGGGGCGCAAACGGCTGGAGCTGCCGGCCTCAGCGATTCTGGCCGCCTGCCGCCAGTACGCGCAGAAGTACGTCGATTTGCAAACCTCCCAATTCGAGCGCATCGGCTGCTTCGGCCGCTGGCACGAGCCTTACAAGACCATGAACCGCGCGTATGAGGCGCGCACGCTGGAGGCCTTCTACGGCTTTCTGGAAAAAGGCTTTGTCTACCGCGGACTCAAGCCCGTCTACTGGTGCATCCACGACCGCACCACGCTGGCCGAGGCCGAGGTGGAGTACGAGAATCACACCAGCCCTTCGATCTACGTGCGCTACCGGCTCACCAGCGATCCGGCCACCATCGACCCGGCGCTCAAAGGCAAGCAGGTCTCGACGATTATCTGGACGACAACTCCGTGGACGCTGCCCGCGTCGCTGGCCGTCGCCTTCCATCCCGGCTTCGAGTACGTGGCGCTGGAGGCTGGCGAAGAGGTATACGTCGTCGCCGCCGAACTGGCCGCCTCGGTCATCGCCGCCTGCAAACTTGGCGAAACTGTTGAACTGGCCCGCTTCAAAGGCAGCGCCCTGGATCGCGTCGCCTTTCAGCATCCCTTTCTCAACCGCTCCATCCTTGGCGTCAACGCCCTTTACGTCACAGCCGACACCGGCACCGGCGCCGTCCACACCGCTCCCGCGCACGGCGCGGACGATTACAACACCGGGTTGCGCTACGGCCTTGACCCCATCTGCCGCGTCGATGAGGTTGGCCGCCTCACTGTGGACCCGGAGGCCTGGCCGCTGGCCGCGCCGCCCCCGTTTGAAGGCTTGAAGGTCTGGGCCGCGAATCCCGTGATTCTAGCCATGCTTGAAGAGCGCGGCGCTCTACTGGCCAGCCACGATCTGGAGCACTCTTACCCGCACTGCTGGCGCTGCCACAAGCCGGTGATCTATCGCGCCACCGAGCAGTGGTTTATTGGCATGGAGACGCCGGTGAAACGCGCCGACGGCACGGGCACGACCTTTCGCCAACTCGCCATTGAAGAGATCGACAAAGTTATCTGGGATCCAGCCTGGGGCAAGGAGCGCATCACCAACATGATCGCCACGCGCCCCGATTGGTGCATCAGCCGCCAGAAGATCTGGGACGTGCCCATTGCCGTTTTTCTCTGCGCGCAGTGCAACAAGCCGCTCATCGATTCGGAGTTGAATCGCGCCGTCGTCGCAATGATTGAGCGCGAGGGCATCGAGGCCTGGCGCACGGATGCGGCCGGCGCGCTGCTTCCCGAAGGCGCAGTCTGCGCGCACTGCGGCGGCAAGGAATTCCGCAAAGAGTCGGACATTCTGGATGTGTGGGTGGACTCGGGCACAAGCTGGCTTGCCGTCTGCGAGAGCGATCCGGATTTGCAGGATGCTTACTCCGCCTTCCAAAAAAACGATGGGACGCAGGTTCTCTATCTCGAGGGCGGCGATCAGCATCGCGGCTGGTTCCATTCTTCGCTGCTGACTTCCGTTGCGCTTCGCGGCCGCGCGCCCTACTCCCGCGTCGTGACCAACGGCTGGACCCTGGATGAGCATGGCCGCGCCTTCTCCAAATCCCTTGGCAACGGCGTCGATCCAGTCGATATTGCCAACCGCATGGGCGGCGAGATCGTGCGGCTCTGGGTGGCTTCCATCGACTTCCGCGAAGACATGGCGGCGAGTGAAAATCTGATGGCGCGCTGCTCGGAGATCTATCGCAAGCTGCGCAACACCTTCCGCTTTCTGCTCGGCAACTTGCACGGCTTCGACCCCGTGCGCGACCGCGTGGCTGAGGCGGAGCTACTGCCGCTTGACCGTTATATGCTGGCTCGGACTCGAGAACTGACGGAGAATATTCTCGGCTGGTATGAGCGATTTGAGTTTCATCGCGTCTACCACGCAGTCAATGAGTTCGCCGTCGTGGACCTGAGCAACTTCTATCTCGATGTGCTCAAGGACCGCATGTACACCTTTGCGCCGACGAGCAAAGAGCGCCGTTCCGCGCAGACGGTGCTGTGGCAGATTGCGGAAGCGCTGGTGCGGTTGGTGGCGCCGATTTTGAGCTTTACGGCGGATGAAGTTTGGGAGTATCTACCCAAGGTTGAGGGGCGCGAAGTTAGTGTGCATCTGGCGCTGTTTCCCAAGCCGGAAGAGATTTTTTCCGAAGAGCCGGCGAAGTTGCTGGAAGAGTGGAAAAAGATTTTCGAAATTCGAGACCTAGTTCTTTTGAAGCTTGAGCGGATGCGTCAGACAAAGGAAATTGGAAAGAGTCTCGAAGCCAAAATTGAAATCAGAGCAGCAGAAGGTGGTCCATTGAATGACCTTCTCCAGCGACACAGTACCGGCCTCAAAGAACTCTTCAATGTTTCTGATGTTGAGATAATCAACAAGGTTCCCATGACGGATGTAGTGGAGATTCTACTCGCCACCGGCCAAAAATGCGCCCGATGCTGGAACTTTATGCCGGCAGTTTCCAACTACGGCATCTGGCAGAATGTCTGCACTCGCTGCCAAGATGCGCTGAAAGAGATGAAGATTGAACCGCCCACGGAGGCCACTTAGGGGGTGTTGCAGAAATGGTTTGACAGTGAATGAATTGAATCCCCCAGGGGCTAAGGCCCAGCCTTTATTGTGAGGCTCTTGCGGCACGACTGAAGTCGTGCCCTAAAAAGAAACTACTTTCCGCGGAGGGTACAAATGGTTGATTTCATTGAAACTCGCAATTTAGGTGGATTTCGCGCCGTCCCTACGGGACTCGGCTGAATTGTGGGGCCGCTCACCCCACGCTGAAGCGCGGGGCTAATAACCATTGCGCCTACGGCGCGGGCGAGAGACTGCCACTTGTCAAGCTGGCGAATGGGAGCCAATGTAGCCCGTTTCATCGCCTGCGGGTCGGCGAAGCCGGTGGACGACTGACACAAAACCTGACTTTCATGGAGTTTTTCCGCAGCCTGTGAAGTCGTGACCTGATTACAAAGCCATTGGGAATTGCCTCCTGAGGAGTTTTTCCGAATCCTGTGAAGCTTGCAGTTTTTTTCGGCTATCTTCGGCACGACTGAAGTCGTGCCCTGACACACATCACGTTTTTGAAAGAACAACACACTTTTGAAATATCTGTCTCGATCACAAGGAAGGCCGATGAAATTCACCGCACCCCGCCGCCTGCATTGGCTACTGCTCCTCTCCGCCATTGTCATCTTTCTCGACCGTCTCACCAAGACCTGGGTCACGCTGCGCATTCCCATCGGCCACTCCATTCCAGTACTGCCGCATTTTCTGGCTATCAGCCATTGGACCAATGAAGGCGCGGCCTTTTCGCTCTTTGCCGACTCCAATCGCCCGCAACTGGTTCACTGGCTGCTGATCGGCTTTTCTTCCTTCGCCGCGCTCATCGTGCTCTTTCTTCTTATCCGTCTCGGCGACCGCTTCACACTCACCACCGTCGCCCTCGCGCTGATCTTTGCCGGAGCCCTGGGCAACATTCATGACCGCCTGGCCTATGGTTCCGTAGTGGACTTCATCGAGGTACACATCTACACTTACCATTGGCCGGATTTCAATATCGCCGACTCATCAGTCGTCACCGGCGCGTGCCTGTTGCTGCTCGACTCGCTTCTGCCGAAAGGCAGGGAACAGGGATCAGGGATCAGGGAACAGTAACTTGCTGCCTGATGAGCGTTTGCAGAATTACTTTTGCGGGATTGCAGATGACAGGAGACAATACCCGCAGGGGCTAAAGCCCAATGTTGGTATGATTGGCTTTATTGGCCCGACTAAAGTCGTGCCCTGATTACAAAGCCATTGGGAATTGCCTCCTGAAGAGTTTTTCCGCAGCCTGTAAAGCCCAGGCTTTCCAGACCATCGTGCGGCATGACTGAAGTCGTGCCCTGATACAAAGCCTGCTTGCCTTCGGATTCTTGCAGGATTGCTTCTTGCAGCTTGCAGGATTGTTCGAAGATTCGAGGATTTTATGAAGAGTGGCAATTTTGTTTTCGCATTACTGACTTCCAGCCTTTTGACCAGCGCGCTGCTCACGTTCGCAACCACACTGCACGCCCAGCGCCTGCCGCAGACCGTCCGCCCCGAGCACTACGCGCTGACACTCGCGCCCGATCTCAACGCCGCGACTTTTACCGGCGCCGAGAGCATCGACGTGACACTCGCCGAGCCCTCGAATCGCATCACGCTGAATGCCGCCGAAATCAACTTCCAGTCCGTGACCGTGACCGCCAACGGCAAGCAGCAGACGGCCGTCGTCTCGCTCGACGATAAGAAGGAGCAAGCCACCTTTACCTTTCCACAAAAACTCCCCGCAGGCCCGGCCACGCTGGCAATTCATTACTCTGGCATTCTGAACAATCAGTTGCGCGGCTTCTATCTCTCCAAGACCGCCCGCCGCAACTACGCCGTCACGCAATTTGAATCCACTGACGCGCGCCGCGCCTTCGCCTGTTTTGACGAGCCGGCCTTCAAAGCCACTTACGATGTATCGCTTGTAATCGACAGCAATGACACCGCAATCTCGAACGGCCCCATTATCTCCGATACTGCAGGCCCCACTGCCGGCAAGCATACGCTCAAATTTTTAACCTCGCCCAAGATGTCCACCTATCTGGTTGTCTGGCTGGTCGGCGACTTCCAATGCTCCGCTGGCGAGTCGGACGGCGTGGCGATTCGCGTCTGCGCAACGCCGGACAAAGTCGCGCTCACAAAATACGGCGTCGGCATCGCAGAGTGGGTTCTGCATTACTACAACAACTACTTCGGCATTCCTTACCCGCTCAAGAAGCTCGACCTGATTGGCCTGCCCGACTTCGAGGCCGGCGCAATGGAAAACTTCGGCGCCATCACCTATCGCGAAACCGATCTGCTGCTCGACCCCAAAACCGCAACCGTTGGCGCGCAAAAAGAAGTGGCTCTCACCATCGCGCATGAGATGGCGCACCAGTGGTTTGGCGATCTGGTGACCATGCAGTGGTGGGATAACATCTGGCTCAACGAGGGCTTCGCCACCTGGATGGAGTCGAAGGCCGTCGCCGTCATGCATCCCGAGTGGAATATCGATCAGCAGATTGTCGTCGATCTCGGCGACACGCTCAACCTCGACGCGCAGCCCACCACCCGCGCCATTCGCGCCAAGGCCGAGACGCGCGAGGAGATCGAGCAGATGTTTGACGACATCTCTTACGGCAAGGCCGGGGCGGTGCTGGGAATGGTGGAAAATTATCTTGGCGAGGAGACCTTTCGCCAAGGGGTGCATAATTATCTGGCCGCTCATCAGTTCGCCAATGCCACCGCCGAGGACTTCTGGAGCGCCCAAACCGCTGCCAGCCACAAGCCGGTGGACAAGATCATGCAGAGCCTGGTCGCGCAGCAGGGTGAGCCGCTATTGACCTTTGGCGTGCCCTCGCGCGGACAAGTTTCCGTCACCGACAAGCGCTTCTATCTCAGCCCCAATATGCAGCCGGACCCGGCGCAGAAGTGGATGCTGCCCATCTGCTTCAAAGCCGGTTCGAGCGGCCAGCAATGCGAAGTTTATCCCGCGCTGGACCACGGACTGAAGGTTCCCGACGGCCTCTTCTTCGCCAACGCCAATGGCAAGGGCTACTATCACAGCGTCTATGCGAAGAAGGATTATGCGGCACTTGTTTCTCAGGTTGAAAGCGGTTTGTCGCCGGCAGAACGCATCAGCCTCATCGGCGACGAGTGGGCGCAGGTGCGCGCCAACAAGGAACCAGTGGGCGACTATCTGGACCTCTTGTCCGCCGTCAAAGCCGATACTTCGGCAGAGGTTTTGCAGAGCGCCCTCAAGGCCGATCCCCATGCCTCGCGAGTTGTAAGAACCGTCGAAAACTTCCAGGCCATCGACAGCCAGATAGCGGCCACTGCCGATGAGAAGGCTGCTCTTGCGGAGTGGATTCGCAAGAGCTTTGCGCCGAATCTCGACAAAGTTGGCCCACCATCCGCGGCCGATTCAGACAATACCCGCGAACTGCGCGCCAAGCTCTTTTCTCTCCTCGGGCTGTACGGCAAAGACCCGGCCGTCATTGCGCAGGCTCGCGAGTTGGCGGCAAAGTACATGGCGGATTCCTCCTCGGTCGATCCTACGCTGGCAGAAGCCGCGCAGACCATTGCCGCACGTTATGGCGATGCCCAACTCTTCGACCGCTTGCAGCAGATCTATGAAAGCTCGACCAACCCCGAGTTCCAGATCGGCGCGCTGCATCTGTTAGGACAGTTTGAAGACCCCGCACTGGCGGAACGCGCGCTGGAGTACGCGGCTTCAAGCAAGGTCCGCAGCCAGGACGAGGCGCTGCAATTTTCCATCGCCTTGCAGATTGACACAAATCGCGACCTGGCGTGGAAGTACATCCAGGATCACTGGGAGGCGATTCAGCCCGCCATGACGCCGGAGCTGGGCAGCCGGCTGGTGAGCGCTACGGGGAACTTCTGCTCCGCCAAAGAACGCGACAGCGTCGAGAAGTTTTTCGCCGCTCACAAAGTCGCCTCAACCGGCAACGCTCTCAAACATGCCGTTGAGAATATCGACGGCTGCATCGAGCTGCGCGCCACGCAGGAGCCCAAGCTCAAACAATGGCTGGCCGCGCAGCCCAAGCCTTAAGTTTGTTTTTAAGTAAATGGGAGCATTGAAGGGTACATGCTTTTCTGGCTAAGGAAAACCAAAAACGGCTGGCTTTGCATCAGGGCGCGGCTCCTAGTACGCCCTGAGCGGAGTTGAAGGGTGCCGCAATCACCAGATGATCAAGGCTGCGGTTGGCCTCCGCGGGGTGTTTTTCGGGACTTTTGACGCGCACCATCCACTATTCCGCGGCCTCTTTATACTACAGTTGCAGATGGTGACAACGGGGGAGAAGGGGCCTGTGTCTCTTTTCCATAATTGTCGTTAAATACAACCGCAATGCTTACCAGCAATAGGAATATTCTGGATGCAGCGATGAGCCTCTTTGACGGCGAACCCGAAGGACCGAAAGGCACGCTGCGCACGGCGCCGCTGGCCGAGCGGATGCGCCCGCGCTCATTGGATGAGTTGAGTGGGCAAGAACATCTGGTGGGGCCTGGAAAGCCGCTGCGGGTGCAGATCGAGCGCGACAATCTTGATGGCACGGGCTCGGGCTCGATGATTCTGTGGGGTCCGCCGGGGGTGGGAAAAACTACGCTGGCCAAGATTGTGGCTGAAACCACCCAGGCTACTTTCATTGAATTCTCCGCGGTGATGAGTGGCATCAAAGAGATCAAGCAAGTAATGGCCGCGGCGGCGCAGGCCTCGGAGATGCACTCGCGCACTATTCTGTTCATCGATGAGATACACCGCTTCAACAAGGCGCAGCAGGATGCATTTCTTCCGTATGTGGAGCGCGGCACGATTCGCTTGATTGGCGCGACGACGGAGAATCCTTCGTTCGAAATTATTTCCGCGCTGCTTTCGCGCTGCCGCGTTTACGTGCTGCAGCCACTTACGGAAAAGCAAATTGTCGCGCTGCTGCGGCGGGCTCTGGAAGATAGCGAACGCGGGTTGGGCGCGCAGCAGTTGACTGCCGACGAGGAGGCGCTGGAGTTGATTGCGAGTTACTCCAGCGGAGATTGCCGCTCGGCATACAATACGCTGGAAGTGGCGGCGCAACTGGCTCTTGAAAACAAGAAACACATCGATAGAGCGTTGGCCACCGACGCGGTGCAGCAGCGCGTATTGATCTACGATAAGTCCGGCGAGGAGCATTACAATCTGATCTCCGCTCTGCACAAGAGCGTGCGCAACAGCGACCCGGACGCTGCGCTTTATTGGCTGGCGCGCATGTTCGCGGCCGGCGAGGATCCGCTCTATCTGGCGCGGCGCGTGGTGCGCATGGCGGTTGAAGACATCGGCCTGGCTGCTCCGGAGGCGCTGAATCTTACTCTCTCCGCTAAAGAGGCGATCGATTTCCTAGGCTCGCCGGAGGGCGATCTGGCGCTGGCAGAGGCGGTGGTTTATTTATGCCTTGCGCCCAAGTCGAATTCGGTTTACACGGCCTACGGCGCGGTGCAGCGCGAGGTGGAAGAGACGCGCCAGGAGCCGGTTCCGCTGCATCTGCGCAATGCGCCGACCAAACTGATGAAGGAACTCGATTACGGCAAAGGCTACCGCTACGCACACAATGAAGAAGGCAAGGTGGCTGAGATGGATTGCCTGCCCGACTCGCTCAAGGGTCGCAGTTATTACAAGCCGACGCAGGAAGGGCGAGAAAAGCTGCTGGCGCAGCGGATGGAAGAGATACGCAGAATCAGGGCGGGAAAAGGAAGAGCCACTTAGTCCTCTGTCAAATACGCTGTCTGCTCAGCGGGCTCATTTACTCCTATATTTATTTCCCGCATTTTTTCTGTTTCGACTTTTTGGGGAGCGATATTTATTTGACAATCCCTTGGAGAGTAAAGAGATCTTTTCCCCCCATGTTCCTTACCTGGTTGCACAACACGCACCATTCCCGTACCGCAACCAGGGTACCCGGCGACGGGTCTTTGTGGCTGGGGTGGTAATGACGGATACAACTCTTGCATACTCCGCGAACTTATGGAGATAGCGAAGACAACAAGGAACGTATCGAAAGGGCTTGGCATGAATACTTTGGTTAAGGCAACGCGTGTTCATTTCGATCCGGATAGTATGTGGGTCGATCTGAGCGATGGCAGAATCCTGGCCGTGCCACTGGCCTGGTTTCCGCGGCTGCTCACCCTTTACCAGCGTTTGCAACTGGTTGTGCTTCTCGCTCCAGGGGCGAATTCTATCCCATCGCATGCCGTAATTGAGGGTAAGGGTCGGGAAGACCTTATCACTGTGCCGCGCAAAGGCTGCCATGTGAAGGTTGCGGCTGTAAAAGCTGCCGGCCTGGCCTTGCGTAGAGCTTTACGCCACGCCGAGCAGGAAGTCGGCAAAGTCCAGGCCGGTCTTCGAGCCATTGAAGGCGAAGCTGCCGTTGAAAATCACGTCGGGGTGAGTGTTGATCCGGTTGGCGTGAATCTTGCCCCCCGCCTTTATTCAATGCTTGCCTGGCATAGAGCCGGGCCGCGAACAGTCAATGGTCGAAATCGGAACTTTCCGCGGCCCGGTCCGTTTACTGATTAATAACTATTCCAAGGCGGCGCAATCGCTCAATGCGAATCGCCGTCATGATCGACATCTCCGCCTTGCGAAGCCTTCTGAGCGGCGGAACTCAGCGTGACTGTGTCTGGTTGCAGGGAAGCCGAAGATTGTTGTGAAGGGGTTGGGGATGAGGCGGCCTCGTGAATCTGAGGTTGACTCGTTGCGGGAGAAATTGAACCGATCGCCGACAGGCTCATGTATTACCTCTGCCTTGCCTATCGGCAGTCGATAGATAGGAGTTTATTCATTTCGAGATGAAGTTTCCGTCATGTTAGATCCAAGATAAGTTGTTTTTGAATCTACAAAGAATTCAATGGAATAGTGACTGTAATTCGGGCGCCGCCCTCTTCGCGGTTGCTGGCGGTTACCGTTCCGCGATGCGCGCGCGCTACGGCATCGACGAAAGCAAGGCCCAATCCGTGGCCATTCGATTCTCTTCCTTTCACGCGCCTCTCGAACAGATGCGGCAATACCTCCGGATCGAAGCCGGGCCCATCGTCTTCCAGCACGAACAAAGCCGATTGGCCCTCGACTCGCAGCCGCAAGCTTGTCGAGCGGGCCGAAGGCGAGTGCTTCAGCTCATTGTCAAAGAGATTGGCAATCATGCGATGCAGCAGTGCCGCATCGGCCTCGACGATCAGCGGACCAGCGCTATGCAGGCTGACTTGCAAGCCTTTCTCCGACATCGATGGCTCGTAGAGATCGATCATGATTTTCAGCAACTCGTCCAGATCGACCGGCACGCGATTCAATCGAAGCGCATCGGCCTTGGCTTCCGCAACGTCAAGGGATTTGTTGAGAAAATCGGTAAGCCTGTCTAACTCCTCGATGGCCGATACGATGGGCTCTGCCTTCTCGGCCTGTGGAAAGGCCGGCAAAGAGATCTCCAATTTGCCGCGAATTGCCGTGAGCGGGCTGCGTAAATCGTGCGCAAGGGAATCGGTGATGGTGTGCAACTGATGCATTGAGCTTTCGATGCGGTCGAGCATCCGATTCAGTGTTAAAGCCAGATGGCTGACTTCGTCGTTCCGTTTTGTTGTAGGTACTCTGGCCGTCAAGTCGGAGTGGCCGATTCGCGAGGCGGCCTCGGTAATCTCGCGAACGTGCGTCAACATTCGCCGCGTAGTAAAAAAGACAATTGCAAATCCAAATAGCACCAGCAACAGCCAGAAAAGAAAGAAGCGTATGGACAAGTTTCTCAGAACCCTTGACTCGTCCCGCTCGGAGAGTCCCAGATAGATAGAGCTTCCATCGTCAATGCGAATGGATGCGACGCGAAAGGGAATCGCGAAACCCCGGACATGCAGATCGGATGGCTGATCGGGAAAGATTCTGGCTGCTTGAATGGCCTGCAAGTAAGGCTCGCCGCGCCCCGCGCCAACCCATAGTTTGAGCGATGCATCCGCTCCGGTTTGAAGGAAGAAGACAGAATCGTTTGAGCTGCTTTCAGACAGATCCTTGTTAGGAACTTCTTTCTCGGCCAACTCGGCGACCTCTCCGACAACGCGGTCGTAGAGAGCATCCTTTGGCGTGCGTTCCGCCACATCGCCCAGCACCTCGACCTCTCCAGAGAGCCATGCGTCGCTGCGCCGCTGAATATCGCTGGCGACAAAGCGATGAAGAAAGAGAAACACGAGTAATGTGCCGCAGGCAAAGGCGAGCGTGGCCCAAAGCGAGATGCGCCACGCAGCGCTGCGCAGTTTGGGACTACCGGTCCTTGAGGACATAGCCCATACCTCGCAGAGTTCGAATCAAAGGCTGCTGACCTGGGCCATCGACCTTGCCGCGCAACCGATATATGTGAACGTCGACGACATTTGTATCGGGCTGAATGCGCATTCCCCAAACCTTATCGAGAATCATCGAGCGTGTAACAACGCGCCCCGCATTGCGGCAGAGGTATTCAAGCAGGACGAATTCCTGCGGAGTAAGTTGCAGCGTTTCTCCGGCTCGCGTTGCCTCGCGGCGCAGCAGATCCAGTTCCAGGTCGAGAACCCGCAGCTTCGTTGCTTCGCTGCCTGGAGGGTTGTTGCGCTTGAGAAGGTTGCGCAGTCTGGCCAATAACTCGGCCAGCGCAAATGGTTTGGTCAGGTAATCGTCTCCGCCTTGCTCCAGGCCTAGCACTCTTTCATCCACACTGCGGCGGGCGGAGAGAATCAGCACCGGCGCGTGAACGCCGATTTGCCGCAGTTTGAGGATCAGGCTGATGCCGTCCTGATCGGGCAGTCCAAGGTCGACAATCAGTATGTCGAAGGGGCAGTCGACCGCCAAACGCTCGGCTGTCTTGCCATCCGTCGCGGCTTCCACTTGATAGCCCGCTTCTTCCAGGGATGTTCGCAGAAAGCTTTGAATGTCGATTTCGTCTTCAACGAGAAGAAGGCGCATGAAGGGATATTAGTTCATCCTGGCCGGTTTTTTACAAATTCATTTCATGAAAGATAAAACAGGCGAAATATACTCCAGTAACGGGCGGATGAACGCATTGTCATGGAACCGTTGGTTCTCTGTCATCTTTATCCTGTAATCTCGGATTTAGCAGGCGATTCAATCCATATAGATGAACGAATTGTCATGAATGCAGGCAGATTTTGACACTTCAAAGCAGCGGCGAATTCGTCTAATTACATAAGTTGCAATTGAGCCGGACTTGCGGGAGGAAGGCGTGCGGCACTCTCCCATGCCAGCCTTCCGCTGAACAGCAGGCAATCAAAAACGAGGAGACGAGCGCATAGAGCGCCATGCATGAAGACATTGAATCCAACGCTTGGCCTGGATGCTTTCAGAACGTCCATGCCCTTGCCCGATGCGCTCGATGCTCACCTTGAGGAAGCGCTCTGCCATGTGCTGGACAATCCTGGTACATTCATACGCCCGCGAATGGTTTTTCAGATGTCTGTCGCATACGGCCGGGATGAGGCCTCCGCCAAAGACCTGGCCATTGCGCTTGAATATTTTCATACCGCTTCGCTGGTTTTTGACGATCTGCCCTGCATGGACAATGCCGTGGAGCGGCGCGGTGTTGCCTGCGTTCATTTTGAATTTGGCGAAGCGGCGGCGATTCTGTCCGCGCTGGCGCTGATCAATCGCGCTTATGCACTTATCTGGCGCGCGGTCTCTCAAGCTTCCTTGCAGGCGCGGGCGCGCGCGCTGACATACGTTGAGAAATGCCTGGGCGTTGAAGGGCTGCTTAATGGCCAGAGCCTTGACCTGCATTACGCAACCTTGCCGCACAATCGCGAAACGACAGAGAGAATTGCGCGCGGCAAAACGGTTTCATTGATCCGGCTTACACTGGTGCTTCCGGCCATGCTGGGCGGAGCGACGGAGCGGGAGATACAACTTATCGAGCGGATCGCCCTCTATTGGGGCCTTGCCTATCAGATGGTCGATGACCTCAAGGACGTGCTGGATGGCGCTGCCGGAGCACGGAAAACCGTTGCCCGCGACATTCTGCTCGACCGGCCCAACGCCGCAACCGCAATGGGAATCGAGGGTGCTATAGCGCGGCTCACTCGCATGATTCGTCTGGGAGACAGAACATTAATTCTGCTGCTGCGGTTGAGATACTCTCTGAGCTTTCTGGAGAAGCTACGCAACGGTTTGGAAGAGGAGTTGGTGCGGGTTACTGGTCAGGCCTGCGCAGCTCCAGTGGGGGCGTGACGGTGATCTTCTTCAAGCTGATTGTGACCAATCTGTGGCGTCATCGCATTCGCTCGTTCATCAGTGTTGCCGGCATTGCATTCAGCGTCGCCGCGATGCTCACCGTTGTCACGATCCTGCAAGGCGCCATCGGAATGTTTTCCGGAATTCTGTCGAGCGATAGCCAGGTGCTTGTCTTTGAGCGCAATGTATCCGATCTGTTCTTCAGCAGCGTTCCTGCCGAGGCAGTCGATGAGATTGCCAATTGGCCGATGGTTATTGATGCCGATCCGGTACTTTTCGGAATTGTTTCGAGCGCCGATCACCCTATTCTTACCTGCTTTGGCGTAACTATCAGAGACGCGCGCCTTCGCAAGGCAATTTGGCTTGCGGGCGATCGCCTGAATTTTGCGCGGCACGCCGACGACGTGGTGCTCGGCGAACGGGCCGCGGAGTTTCTGAGCGCAAAGCTAGACAGCCATGTGCCAATAGGCCATGGAATCTTTCATGTCATCGGAATTTTGAAGACAGCCAATGGCTTTGAGGACGGAGGTGTTTTCATGCCGCTTGCTTCCGCTCAAACCTTCTTTCACAAAGAAGGATCGTCCTCGGTAATTACCGTCAAGCTGCGTGGCAAGGACGATGCAGCTTTGTTCAAAGCGAAGGTCAAGGCGGCCTTTCCCAACCTGATTGCTCTGGAGGACGCCGAGTTCACGCGTTCCTATTCGCAATTCAAAATCCTCAAGGCAACGGCCTGGGCCGTTGGTGGATGCGGCCTGTTGATGGGCGGCCTGGGCGTTGCCAATACAATGATCATGTCTGTCTTTACGCGCATTCGCGAGATAGCCATCCTGCGCGTTTGCGGCTTCTCCAATTTGCAGATTGCCGCAATGATCTTTGGCGAGTCCGCGGTGGTATCACTGTTGGGCGCGGTGCTGGGTCTTGGCGCCGGAAGTTGCCTCCTCTTCGCGCTCAAATATGTTCCAGCGCTTCACGGTTATGTGGACGTAACCATTCAACCTATCGTGATTCTGATTGTGATTTTGCTTGCATTGCTTACTGGAGTTGCCGGTGCGCTTTACCCGGCAGCGTATGCCATGCGAGTCCGCGCGGTGGAGGCGTTGCGCTTCGAATGAATCCTACAATGTTACATGCGAGCAGTCAGTGTTTTGCCATTCAGAAGCGCATTGTGCTGCGCGCCGAAAATGTGTGGAAGAGTTATGACGGCGGTGCGATAACTGTTCTGAAGGGCGTGCAATTCGAGGCTTTCGAGGGCCAGACGCTTGCGCTCTGCGGTCCATCGGGCTGCGGCAAAAGCACACTTCTTCATTTATTCGGCGGCCTGGATGAATTGGACCAAGGGCGCGTTTCGGTCAACGGCGTTGAGGTCAACCGACACCGCAATCTGCTGAGTCTTCTTCGTCATGAAGTTGGCTTCGTCTTTCAACTCCATAACCTGATTCCCGATCTTACTTTGGAAGAGAACTGCCTTATTCCAGCCGTGGCTGCCGGCACTGATCGCCGCATTGCGCGGGAGCGTTTGCGACAATTGGCGGAACGCACCGGACTGAGTCATCGCCTTGGCCATCGCATTCAAAAACTTTCCGGAGGAGAGCGTCAGCGAACGGCGCTCTGCCGCGCTCTGATGAACCGGCCCAAGATATTGCTTGCCGATGAACCTACCGGCTCACTTGATGAAAAGGCCAGCGGCGTGGTCTTCGACCTGCTGCTCGACATTGTTGCCACCGAAGGCGCGACGCTGGTGATGGCTACGCACGATCGCGCTCTGGCAGGCCGCTGCGATCGCCTGCTGGAGATGCGCGACGGGAGGATTCATGAACCAGAATCCGTCTGACGCGAATGAATCTCATGACTATGCATCGCGGGCCGTAGCAAGCGCCGCATGGCACGCCTTGTTCTGGCTGGCCTGTGCCAATGCCATCGGCGTTTTGATCGCAATTCTTCTGCTCTTTCCCACGCTCAATTCGCTGCTGGGCGAGTGGACTTATGGGCGATGGATCATGGCGCACATGAATCTTGAACTCTACGGATGGACCAGTCTTCCGCTGGTTGGCTTTCTCTTCAAGGTTTACAGCGCAGACAGCGGATCAATGGCGCAATGGTGCAGACCGGTGCTTTGGGCGTGGTCAGCGGCGCTGGCCGTGGGTGCGTATTCATGGCTCTCCGGGAACTCCAGCGGCAAGCTTTTTCTGGATTGGTCCGGTTATGCGCGCATTTTATTTCCGCTGGCGATGATTGCGTTGTGGCTGCTGCTGGCCATCTCTTTTGTTCGCGATTGGAGATGCGCGGGCAATGAAAACTTTGCAGCGCGCAGTACAAAAGCTCTCGGTCTTGTATTGCTTTTAATTGTCCCCTTCGCGATGTATGTCGCGTCCGGACCCAATTACTATCCGGCCATCAACCCAGACACTGGCGGCCCCACCGGAGCCAGCCAGCTTGAATCGTCCCTGATGATAGTTGCAATTCTTTTGATGCTTCCCTTCGGTCTCACGCGGCGCAAAGAGGGTGGTTCGCGGATCGTTGCAATTTCATGGGTTATTCTAGCCGCGGAGTTTCTTCTATGCTTTGCTCTGGGCCGCGCAGATATTAGTCATCACCGCCCCGCGCAGTTTCTCTCGCTCGCCAGTCTACTTATCTGGCTGCCGCTTACGCCCGCTTATTACAAGGCATTCGAGTGGCATGAAAACACGCGCCGCTGGCGCATTGCCTTCTTATGCTGGTGGTCGGCGCTGGTGCTCACTGGCTGGATCTTTTTTCTTCCCGGTATTCTCGATCATTTCAAATTTACCGACGGGCTTGTCGGCCACTCGCTGCTGGCGATGGCAGGCTTCACGTCCAGTCTGTTGATTTTCGCAATGGTGCAACTGCTCGGCGAGGGAGGATGGATATTCAATCGCACACGCTCTTTCTATGGATGGAATATCGCCGTGCTGGGGTACGTGCTTCTGATGTCTGCCGCGGGCTGGCGCGAGGGCTTCGATCCAACTTTTACAATAGTACCCGGAGCCGCGCGCAACGCAATTTACATTCTTCGCCTTGTCGTTGGCGTCGCAATGCTGGCCGCTTCGCTGGACTGGCTTATTGATGCCTCAACGCTGCCGCGCGAACCGGCTCCCGTTTCCAATTCAATACCCGTTGCACAGGAGGGGCTTGCATGAATCGTCCCACTCTCATCGGCTATCAATTGCTGATTGGTTTATCCGACACGCTAACTGGCGTGCTGCTGATTGTTGCTCCCGAGTTCGCGCTCCGCCTCATGCGCTTGCACGCCGCCGCCGATGCGTTGCCTTTCTTGTCCTTCATCGGCGCGTTTGTTTTCTCCGTCGGCCTTGCCTGTTTTTATGGCGTTTTTGTCATTGCGCGGCGAAGGAACACCTGCAAGCTGGAAGTAGTCTGGCTTCTCACTGCAATAACTCGCGCGAGCGTGGCGATTTTTGTTGTTGGGCAGATTTTGGCGCACATGCTTGAAGTAGGCTGGCTTACAGTCGCCATCTCCGACGGCGCGTGCGTGCTGATTCAAGCGATAGGCCTTCGCAAAGGCTGGCTGGCCAATGTCGCGTGGTGAGAGCCGTCTTTGCGGATGGCAAGGCGTCAGCCTTGTCGGGATCACCTATGTTTATTTTTTGATCTTTGCGCAATTTGCATTTCTCAAGCGGCTAGCGAGCCTTGGAGTTGCCGGAACGCACTTGAACTTTGCGATGGCTTTGATGGCGGCTGGCGGAATACTTCTCAGCTTGCTTACTCCCCGCGCCGAGTTATGGCCCTCGCCAAAGATACGGCTGCGGACAGGGCTGGCTGTGTGCTCATTGGCAGCATTTCTGACATTGCTGCCGCTTGGCTTTGCTGGCGCCGCCGCCGTCTCGTTCATGATTGGCGGCGGTCTTGGCTTGTTAACCGTTACACTGGTCACGCATTTGCGCCAATGGATAGGCGGCCGAAACCCGCTCCTGCTTGTGGGCCTGGGCACGGGCGTTGGCTATTTAATCTGCAATTTTCCGGCCTTATTTTCTGCTACATTCGAGATACAAATCGCAACGGCAGGCATCTTATCTCTGGCTGGAATCCTGATAACTCTGCGGCCTCCGGCGATCACTCCGGAAATAGAGATCGCTCAGCCGAAATTTAACCTTTCATTTATCCGCGTGCTGGCTTGCTTCACTGCGCTTGTCTGGCTGGACTCTGCCGCATTCTTTATCATTCAGAACACGCCTGCATTGAAGGACGGCACGTGGCAGGGATCGGTTCACCTGTGGGTGAACGGCTTGCTGCATCTTGGCGCGGCTCTGGCAAGCGCATGGCTGCTGCGCCGGCGCGGACTTTCTTTTGTACTCACCGCTGCTTTTCTCGCGTTGGCCGTTGCCTGCCTACTGCTGCTCGATTCGCATCGCGTTGCACTGGCGTCTGTTTTTTATCCCATCGGTGTCTCGCTCTACTCGGTTGCATTCGTTGCTTATCCGGCGCTGCTTTCACCGGCCGCTTCCATCGCAGAGCGCGGCAGGCAGGCTGGATGGCTCTACGCCATTGCGGGATGGGCAGGCTCCTTGATGGGGATCGGCATGGGTCAGAATCTCGGCTATGTGCCGCCTCTGTTTGTATTCGCGGCAGGGGCAGCCGTCTTGCTGCCTTTGCTGTTTGGATTTCTTTTGCGGCGCAAGCGTGAAGTTTTATTAGTAAGTGCGTTGCTTCTGGCAGCCCTCTTTCTCGATCGGATCTTAGACGAGGGGCGCGCGGTACAGCCACTTTCGCAAATCGAGCGGGGACGCCGCGTCTATATCTCTGAAGGCTGCATCAACTGCCACTCGCAATTTGTGCGTCCCAACTCGCCAGATGTTTTAATGTGGGGTCCGGCTGAATCACTGCAATATCTACGCCAGCAACAGCCGCCACTGATTGGCAACCGGCGTCAGGGACCCGATCTCGCCGAGGTTGGCAGCCGGCGTTCAGAGTTGTGGCTCAAGGCGCATTTTTACAATCCGCCCGATGTCAGTGGAAGCTCCATCATGCCTTCGTATGCGTTTCTTTTTCGAGATCAGCGCGGAGAAGATCTGGTGGCTTATCTGCTGAGTCTGAAGACCGCCGGCGTCCCAGAGCATCAAACCGCGGAAAGGCGTTGGTCTCCGTCTTCAAGCGCCGTTGTTCAGGCCAATGCAAGCGACGGTGAGCGGCTCTTTCGCCGTCACTGCGCTACTTGCCACAACTCGGACGGACGCACACGCATCCTCTGGCAAAGCAATTTCAAGAGGCTGCCTCCCGATCTTGCCGTTGGGCCGTTCTTCTATCTTCCCCCTTCAGGGCCGGCAGCAGCGCGCGTCCCGCGTCTTGCACAGATTGCAAAATTCGGCCTTCCCGGAACCGACATGCCCGGACATGAATACTTGTCCGACAACGACATTGCATCGATCTCCCTTTGGTTGTCGCAACTCACCGGACAACTAAGTCAAAATCGATAAGAAACTCAACCATACAGGAGACAAACCATGAAGACCATTGCACAATCTTTCTTCCTCGCGCTACCGATGCTTCTTGCTCCGGCTGCCTCAGCGCAGCATCAAACTTTCACTGTGAATCCGGAGACAAGCCAAGTCGCTTTTTCTCTGGGCGGAAATACGCACCATGTTGATGGCAGCTTTCATGTGCAGAGCGGATCGATCGAGTTCGATCGCAGCGCGCAGACTATCTCAGGATCTATCGTGGTAGCGGCGGGCAGCGGCAACAGCGGCGACCAGGGGCGCGACAAAAAGATGAACTCCGACGTGCTGGATGCAGCGCACTTTTCCGAAGTTTCTTTTGTGCCCAGGAGTTATCAGGGAGTTATCGCGGCCGCGGGCGACTCCACGATTCAAGTTACCGGTGTTTTTACGCTGCATGGCACGCCGCATGACTTGACTCTGCCCATGCAGGTTCATATTGACGGCGCCAGTCTCACCGCAAAGGGGCACTTTACAGTTCCCTATGTCCAGTGGGGCTTGAAGGATCCAAGCATCTTCATCCTCAAGGTTGCCAAAGTGGTGGATATCGACCTTACGCTGGCAGGCCGGCTGTCCGCTTCCAACTAAGGAACTATCAAGGGCAATATAAGAAGCTGGATGGCACAGGTTCCATTCCGAAACCTGTGCCATCCAGCTTCTTTCTTAA
>CAZDYU010000046.1:0-28590 GCA_964509755.1 uncultured Occallatibacter sp.
ATCATTTGGGCCTCGTGGTACCGCTGCTTTTATTGTGCGCGCTGGGGAATCAATTCTCCGCAAAAAAGCCGTATAAGGATGGGGCGATTTTCAAAGAGATTCGGCGAGTTGATTTTCAAATGCGATTGCCCTGGGTTGGGGATGCCTTTTACTTTGGAGTTGGTCCTGATAACCCTATTCTAAAGTTGGCTATCCCCGCCACTAAATCTCCCGGAAATTTCAGCTTTGCAAGTGGCTCAACTTGCTGGCGGCCGGCTTACTTCCGCTCCAGGTACTCGGCGGGCGCAAGAATCGCAATCCCGCGAAATGGATTCAGCGCCAGCAGGTCCGTGTCACCAGTTACGATTACATCTGCCCTCCCATGCACCGCAACTTCCAGAAACTTGTCGTCGCGCGGGTCGCGGCAGGCGCGGATGGGATGTGTAATTGGAATGAGAGTGCAGAGCCGTGCATATTCCTCCAGCAGGTTCAAGCGAAGAACGCGGGCCACATCACGGTCGAATTTATCCCGCAGCAAAACTGAACGAAATTCCGCAAGTGTCTCATCGGAGGCCAGTAGCCTTCCCTCCATGCGGGCTTTGAGCAGTGAGCGATGCGGAACCGACCCATTTCTTAGAGCCGCGCTGACCAGAACATTCGTGTCCAGAACAATCCGTCGCAGTTGGGTCATCGCTCAGAGAGAATCTCTTGGAGCTTTTCTTCCGTCAGACCGTTGGCCTGCGCTTGCTCGGATGCTATCGCCGACAGGCGATCAAACTCCCTCCATCGCTCACTCGTTATCTGCTCATACTCGGCAGCGGAAAGCAACACGGCTATCTCCCGATCATGGCGCTGAATCATCACCGGCTCCCTCTGGGATTGGTCAAGTACGGCGGCGAAATTCTGTTTGGCGTAAGTGGCGGAGACGGTCTGCATATCGACATAATATCTTATTTGTACAAAATGTACAAATAGCATAATATGGTCAAATTGTATAACATCTGCACCCGAATTCCGAACATAAAATGGATCGAAGGGCGTATGCAGTCCGACTGGCCGTCTCTAAGTGGTTTTTCGAATGGTAATCATCGGTTTGGCAGCGATAGTACTGGAACGCTGGTCCTCCTCTGTTTCTTCGATCGACAGATTCAGACCCTACACGATCGGGATAGAGATCACTTTGTAGTCAGCTGTTCTGCCCAAACAGTAGTAGCAGCCAGTGCCTCAAAGTTCTCGGTTTCATCCGAGCCAAGTTCTTCTTCGCCGTCATCGTGTCCGGATGCTCCTCACCCAGCAGACGGCGGCGAGTCTCCAGCACTTGTTCCTCAAGCTTCCGCGCTCGCGCCCGATCACCCTGCGAGTTCAACGTCAGGGCGAGATTGCTCATTGCCCATAAGCTGTTCGTATGCTCCTCGCCAAGCACACGAAGACGAGTCTCCAGCACCTGCTCCTGAAGCTTTCGCGCCGCGACCAAGTCGCCGAGGGCCTTCAGCGTCACAGCGAGATTGTTCATTGCCATCAAGCTGCTTGGATGTTCTTCGCCAAGCAGACGAAGGCATGCCTCCAGCACCTGTTCCTGAAGTTCCCGCGCTCCTGCCAGATCACCCTGCGAGCATAGCGTTCCGGCGAGATTCGTCACTGCCGACAGCGTCTCCGGATGGTCCTCACCCAGCAGACGGCGGCGAGTCTCCAGCACTTGTTCCTGGAGATTCCGCGCTGCGGCCAAGTCGCCGAGTGCCTTCAGTGTCGCAGCGAGATTGCTCATCGCCGCCAGTGTGTGAGGGTGTTCCTCGCCCTGCCCGCGACGAATCTTTTCCAGCACTCGCTCTTGAAGTTCTCGCGCTCCTGCCAGATCGCACTGCAAGTACAGCGTCGCGGCCAGATTGGTCACCGCCGTTAGCGTGTCCGGATGCTCTTCACCCTGCAAACGGCGGTGAGTCTCCAGCACTTGTTCCTGGAGCTTCCGCGCACCAGTCAGATCGTCCTACTTACTCATCGTCGCGGCGAGATTGTTCATTGCCGTCAGTGTGTGAGGATGTTCCTCGCCCCGCACGCGACGACTCGCCTCCAGCACTTGCTCTTGAAGTTTCCGCGCTCCCGCCCAATCGCCCTGCGAGCACAGCGCCCTGGCGAGATTGGTCATCGCCGAGAGCGTGTCTGGATGTTCCTCGCCAAGCAGATGACGGTGGCTCTCCAGCGTTTCTTCCTGAGGCTTCCGTGCGTGGGCATAACCTCTTCGCATGGAGTCGCGTTTTTCCCAAGTGGTCGCCATAATAGGATAGTTACCTTATGCTATCGCTCTTTAGACCCGCTTGGCCAACCGCCTGCGCACTCAACGGGCACTTTTACCCCCTGCAGATGCGTCTCTATAATTTCGCTCCAGATCCTCCGCCAGCGTAAAAATCGCAATTCTCCTACTCGATAGCCTCGCCTTCTTTGCCTAAAGTTTCATCTTCCCAGGCGCATCTCATTCATCGTGATGCTACGCACCGACAGCGAATGCGGGCAATGGTTAATGTGGTCCCCGAGGTGTCACCCTGACAAATCAAGTTGTTGAGGTACTACGCGATCGAATCCCATACATTCTGTTTGGCACAGTTTTCCTGTTTATCGGATTGTGTGTCTGCGGCATCGCCGTGATGCGGCGCCGGAGCGTGAGAAGATTCTTTGTCTGGCTCGGAATCTGGAGTGCGATCGAGGGAACCGAATACCTGTTTGGTTCCTTGGCTGACCTTGGACTTTTGCCGAATTGGCTATTGGCCAGTCTTCCATACGTGGGCAATGTTTTGTCGTTCTTGGTCGTGGTCATTGCTTTGCTGGCTTTTCTGGACCTGAGCCGGGACAAACTGCGGCTCTTTTTTCAAGGAGCGATTGTAGCGGGACTCGCGATTGCCGTGGCAGGCATTGGCCTTTTCCTGTTTACCGGCTCTGGGTTCAAAGTCATGCCCTACAATCATCTCGTCGCTGCCATTTCGCTCACGGTCCTCGCAATCGCCGTCGCTGTGCCAAAACTCAGTCGTAGATTCCTCGTCCTGCCCAACCGCGCGGTCCTTTCTATCGGTATCCTTCTTTTCGCTTTGGAGGCGGTTTATGGCAACTTGTCGCTTCCACTGGGGCTGCCGAGTCCGCCCGAGATCCTGGACCCGCTGGGCTTTGCCGTTCTTTTGTTCTGCGTTGGGTATGTTACCGTGCGGAGCTTGGAAATGAGCGCGTCGCCATCCGCAAGGTTTTAGGCCCGGAAGAGACTCCTGTGCATTGCAAGTTGGAGCCGCATCCAGTGATCCTCCGCAGGGCGCACTCAACGGGCACTCTTACCAACTACAAATGCATCTCGCTAATCTCGCTCCAGGTACTCGCCCGGCGTAAGAATCGCAATGCCCCGGAAGGGATTCAGCGCCAGCAGGTCCGTGTCGCCGGTGACGATTACATCCGCCCTACCATGCACCGCAACTTCCAGAAATTTGTCGTCGCGCGGATCGCGGCAGGCGCGGATGGGGGGTGAATTCACAACAATCAACCCAAGCTCACCAATCTTTTCAATGTATGGTTCTATCTTCTCAGGTTGAATATAGCGGGCAAGCTTCGGCCTATGCAGTACCATTCGTAATTCTTCCATGATCGCGAAGGATGTCAACGTTATCGCTTCTCTCCAGGCCCGGCCTACCGCTCGGCCCGGCGTGGATTGCTCGCGGATCAGACGGCTCACATACACATTTGTGTCGATGACAATCCGCTGTTTCATCCCTCATCGGCCAAGAGTTGCTCAAGCACTTCGTCGGTCATACCTTGAGACTCGGCATACCTACTGGTTTCTTCGGTAAAGTGAAGTAGTTCCCGCACACGCATCCGGTGAATTTTCTCGTATTCATCCGCGGATACAAGCACCGCAATGTCCCGATCATGGCGCTGAATCAGCACCGGCTCCCGTTGAGCTGCATCGAGCGTAGCGGCGAAGTTCTGACTGGCCTTGGTGGCGGAGACCGTCTGCATATTTAAATTATCCATAATTTCTGTATTTTATGCAAATTCTATATTTTATTGATTTCGATCAGCCCAAAGCCCCCGCGATACCCCACACTCCCAACCCCGCAACCGGTACACTAGAGCTAGGATACTTTCCCACCCGGACCTGCCCCTTGCCGTCGCTCGTTGACAATCTGAACCCCGAACAGCGCGCCGCCGTCGAGACCACCGATGGCCCCCTGCTCATTCTGGCCGGGGCCGGCTCGGGAAAGACCCGCGTCATCACCAGCCGCATTGCTTGGCTGATCCGCGAGAAAGGTGTCGCGCCCGACTCGATCCTGGCCGTCACCTTTACCAACAAAGCCGCCAGCGAGATGGGCGCGCGCGTGGACCGGCTGCTCGATCATTCTTCGCTCGCCAAGCCGCTGCTCTGCACCTTTCACTCGCTTTGCGTGCGCATTCTGCGCCGCGACATTGAGGCCCTCAAAGTCGGCAATGATGGCCTTACGCGCTCGTTTGCCATTTTTGACGAGAACGACCAGCAGGCCATTGTCAAGCAGATCATGAAGCGCATGGGCCTTGATACCAAGCAGCTTACTCCGCGCACGGTGCTGGGCAAAATCTCCTGGGCCAAGAACCACATGGTCGATCCGCAGGAGTATTACCTGGCCTCGAAAGACCCCAACAGCGAACGTGTTGCCCACATCTTCAAGGGCTACCAAACCGAGCTGCGCAAGAACAACGCTCTCGACTTCGACGACCTGCTGCTGGAGGCCGTGCGCCTGCTCAAGGTCTCTACGGAAGCCCGCGAGCGTTACCTGCGCCGCTATCGCTATCTGCTCGTCGACGAGTACCAGGACACCAACCGCCCGCAGTACGAGCTGATGAAGCTGCTGGCCGGTGAACGCAAGAATGTCTGCGCCGTTGGCGATGAGGACCAGAGCATCTACTCATGGCGCGGCGCGGATATTCGCAACATTCTCGAGTTTGAAAAGGATTTTCCCAACGCCCGCATCGTCCGCCTGGAGCAGAATTACCGCTCTACTCAGGTGATTCTTGAGGCGGCCGGCGCAGTCGTCGCCAACAACCTCAAGCGCAAAGGCAAAAAGCTCTGGACCGATCGCCAGGGCGGTGCGCTCGTCGGTTACTACGAAGCCCCCGACGGCGAAAATGAAGCCCTCTTCATCGCCGACCGCATTCAAAAATTCCTCCGCGACGCCGCCTCCAGCGACAATCCCGCCGAGGCTCACTGCGCCGTTCTCTATCGAACCAACTCACAGTCCCGCCTGGTTGAGGAATCGCTACGCCGCTACAACATCAGTTACACCATGGTCGGCGGCTTCAGCTTTTACGAGCGCGCTGAGATCAAGGATCTGCTCTGCTACCTGCGCCTCATCCGCAACCCTCATGACTCGATTGCCTTGCAGCGCATCATCAATACACCGGCCCGCGGCATTGGCAAAACGACTCTGGAAACCCTGGAGCGCCTGGCGCTTGAGACAGGAGCCTCCACCTGGGACGCCTTGGCCGCCGCCATCAAGAACCGGCTTCTGCCCGCGCGCGCGCAGATGGCTCTGGAGACTTTCCGCCAGCTTATTTTCGACGCCCAGGCCATGATGGACCCCGACTTTGCCGGCAAGCTTGCCGCAGATGTAGCGGCCGGCGCGGAGACAGAAGAGGCAGATACCGGCTTTGAATTCGGATCGACCGCAGCCGACTCAGCCAGCGCAGAGTCGGCAACCAGCTTCGACTTCGGCGGCGATGAGAACCAGCTTCCGCTGCTCGATGCGGCCAGTTTCTCGCCGTTCACAACCGAGTCAAAGCGTCCTTTTTTGACCATGCCAAAGAATGTCGGGGTAGCCCAGGCCTCGAATTTGAGACCGGGGAAAACTGGGAATTCAACCCCGCCGGACCCCGATTTTGAATCCGACGCTGAAGAAGTTGCGGCAGATCAAAAGGAAGGAATCGAAGGATTCCGAGCCCCCGGCGACGCCGCAACCCTTCCCGAGCTGATCCGCTTCCTCCTTGACCGCACCGGCTACATCAAGGCTCTGGAGACCGAGGGTTCGCCGGAGGCCTTTAGCCGCATTGAAAACCTGAAGGAACTGGCCAACGCCGCCCACGATGCCGAAGCCCGCGGCGAAACGCTGGCCGACTTTCTCGACCACGCCGCCCTGGCCTCCGACTCCGACCAGTTCGACCCCGACTCACGCGTCACGCTGATGACTCTGCACGCTGCCAAGGGTCTGGAATTTCCACTGGTTTTTCTCGCCGGTCTTGAGGAGGGTCTCTTTCCACATTCCCGTACGCTGAACAATCCCGATGAGTTGGAAGAAGAGCGCCGCCTCTGCTACGTTGGCATGACTCGCGCCATGAACACGCTGATCCTGACCCGCGCCCACTATCGCCGTCGCTACGGCAATGACGCGCCTGAAATCAGTATGCCCTCACGCTTCCTTGAAGAGGTTCCCAGCCAGTTGATTGAGAATCTGGGCGGACACGCTCCAGTCCAATCCTCATCATGGTCTACAAGCGGGGCCTACGGTGGAGGCGGAAGATTCAATGCAACTCGCCGCCAAGGCCAGAGCAACGACTTCGCTGACAAGCACTACAACTATGAAGACGAAAACCAGGATGCCCCGCGTTCGCCCGCATATTCTGTTGGTGCAGGGTTGAAGTCCAGCGGAAATACAGCGCCTTCCAAACCATTCGTAGCCTCATGGATGACCGCAAAAACGGCCTCAACCAGTCAGAATCCGAGTCCAAAAGGAGAAAGCGTGGAAGCGCCGCCCAACTCCATCGACAACATCGCCCGTTTCTTCGGCGGCGGTTCCGGCCACGTCCGCCCAGGCTCACTGCCTCGCCCGGCAATGCAGATCGCCGCACCCTCCGGCGCGGCTAATCTAAAAAAGGGCCAACGCGTCCGTCACGCTAAATACGGCGAGGGCACAGTACTGTTGCGTGAAGGCGACGGAGAAGATGCCAAGCTCACAGTCCTCTTCGCCCGCCACGGCATGAAAAAGTTAATGGAAAAATTCGCCAACCTGCAAAAAATCTAAAAGGTGAACTTACACAGAAATCCAGAGCCTTGCCGGCGTTCGTGCATGCAAAAGCGTCGCAAACACAAAGAGGGAAGATGCGAATCGGCACCTTCCCTCTTAAATCGAAGTCCTGATGAAACTACGCTACGTGATTCATGCTCGGCGCAAGCGTATTGCTCTTGACCTTCCAGAAGAGCAGACCCGCCATCAAGAAAAGTCCTGTTCCCAGCAGCAGCAACGAAGGCGGCTCGGGTGAAATCTCGCTCATGCTCATGGAAACATCGTAGCCGTAGGTGTCCAGCGGGTTGTAGTTTGTGGTTGTCGTGTTGTATCCATCCAGCAGGTCGCCGCCGGCGTCCCACCAAAGCAGGTATTGATCGGCAGTGTTTGGGATATCAAAAAGCAGGCCGCCAAGGTTGTCCACATAATGCGCCAAGCTGGTATTGACGATGTTATCGTAGTTGAACCCACCGGGTCCGGCATTCGGGCTTATATAATAGCCACCGCCCTCGGAAATACCGGCGCTGGTCGGGACGATATTCGCGGCTACGCCGTTAATCATGATGTCATACCCATAGAAGACCGTATAGCTGTTGCCGGACCCCGTTGCTTCAAGGATGCCGCTAGCGGTCATCCCAGTGCCGTCGCTGCCAGCAGAACTTCCGTTACTAACGCTAACGCCTGTAAGCGTGAAATAAAAAAAAGTAACGGGACCGGCAACCGCGGCTGGCGTCATCGCAAGAACAGTGGCCAATACGAGTCCAACCACCAAGAATCTCTTCATGCTTCCTCCTAAAGTTGGCCCCCGTGGGCCCTTGCCCTGCTCAAATCTCGTTGCTTGCCATCCATGACCTACGATAACCGAAATCCTAAGCCATTGGATAGCTTAAACGCAATCTTGGGAAAGATTCTCAATCCATCGCCGCCGTGGCTAAACCAGATCGCTAGCAGATGGCGCTACGCCCCAGACCGCCATCTCTGACGCTCCAAGCAACTTTGTCAATGGAGATGCACGTCCGCTTCCAAATAATTATCAATAAAATCAACAACATATATATAGCTAACGCCATTTATATGCAAATACTTGCACAATTACTCCCCAGAAACTTCCACTTTATGGGCGTTTTTGGAGCCGCCCTGCGTGTGTTGAGCCGTCGCCTGCCGGTCATACAGCCTGTTTTCAGCCCCTCCGCCTGCCAAAAATCCACCCCCGCATCTCTCTGATGAATAACCAATTGCTGGGTAGTGGGTCAGTTTGAAATACACAAGGCTTGCGCTCTTCACTCGACTGGTCCACACTTGGAATATGCCTAAACGCTCAAGCACAGACAGAGACTTCGCTGTAAACGCCTTCCGAGTTGTGGAGCAAGCCATCGGCGAACATACCCGGCACACGTCAGCACGTCCTATGTAGAGCGACAGAACCTCACCATGCGCATGAGCATGAGGCGGTTTACCCGGCTCACGAACGGATTCTCAAAGAAGCTGGAGAACCACGCCGCCGCGATCTCGCTGTATTTTATGTACTACAACTTTTGCCGGGTCCATCAGACACTCAGGGTCACGCCTGCGATGGAAGCCAAACTGACCGATCATGTTTGGACCGTTGAAGAACTGGTCGCACTTTTGCAGAATGCTTCATAAAACGATAAGCGTGTTACCGCACGTTACCTACATGGTTACTTTGGTATTGTTTCGCATGGGTATGCATATAGACTATAGTTGTGCCGATATAGTCGGTGAGGGTATTCACGTGGCCAATGTACATGATGTTGCTGCATTCATCCTCAAGCATTCGGGATCAATGACGGCAATGAAACTTCAAAAGCTCGTGTACTATTCACAGGCTTGGGGACTGGTTTGGGATGAAGAGCCTCTGTTTCCTGAGCGTGTAGAAGCTTGGGCAAATGGTCCGGTCGTGAGGGAACTTTATGATGTTCATCGAGGTCAATTCCGAGTGAGTGCACATAAGCTTGGGAATCCAGATGCATTAACCGATGAAGAGAGCAACACTGTGAGAAGCGTTCTTTCGTTTTATGGGAAGTTGGCTTCGCAGCAACTCAGCGATTTGACTCATCGAGAGGTACCTTGGAGAGATGCTCGCGTGGGACTGGAGCCAGGAGAGCGGGGGAATCGCGAAATCACTCACGAATCAATGGCTGAGTATTACAGCAGCCTTCCATAGAATTCGAGTGCAATGGCTAAATATGACAAGAAACAGCCACGTTCTCTCGGAATTCCTTTAAGGGAGAAGTCTCCCAAAGCTACCCCTTCAGAGACTTTTTACCACCTTCGCCCCTCTTGGCGCGTCTCCAAGATGGAGATTGTTGATCCGTTTGGTTGGCATCAAATCCCAGCCGATAAGCTACATGAAATACGTAATAAGCTAGGTGGATTTGAAGGACAAACCTGGTGCGATATTATCTCTAAAAGCCAAAATAATCATCACTTTATGCCGGTTACTAAGATTTGCGTTGATGCTCAAAATCGCTTGAATGCCTTACATCTTGAAGACACCGATGCATTATTCTCGTTGCGCCTTTCAGGCGCAGAGAGGATTTGGGGAATTCTTGATAACGGAGTTCTACTTGTTCTCTGGTGGGACCCCTTTCATTCGGTTTATCCGGTCCCTCGCGGAGGCTAGACTTAAAATTTCAAACTGACCCACTACCAATTGCTGAGTTTCTTCGCCAGCCTGCCACCTTCTGCGCTACCATAAAAGACTACCATTCAAGACAAGACTGGGGCGCTTATGTTTGTCGTCATATGGCAATTCGAAATTGCCGAGGAAAAGGTTGCCGCCTTTGAAGCCGCCTACTCGCCTGAGGGCGCTTGGGCTCAACTCTTCCGCACCTCGCCCGATTACCAGGGCACCGAGCTGCTCCGCGACGCCTACGTTCCCGGAAACTTCCTCACCATTGACCGCTGGGCCAGCGAAGAAGCCTTCCGCGCCTTCCGCAAGAATCACGACGGCGAATACGAGGCCCTCGACCGCGCCTGCGACTCCCTCACCGCTAGCGAGTCCCGCATCGGCGCTTATACGGTCTGAGGACGAGCGGTTGCCCAATCGCTCGTCGGAAATCTAATTTCTGCCACGATGCTTTTCCGCCCAAGCGTCAATGCGACGTGATACATCCTTCTCCGCGCCGTCCTTGATCCACTGAATGCATACCTCTCCCTCAACGGCGGGATTGGCGTAATACAACAAAGTGAATTCCGGCACCGCCATTGAAGCGACTGAGACTATTTGTGGAAATCGACTTTCGATTGAAACGATCAATTGCCCGGATGCCAGAGCGGATTGAATCAAATGAAAATCCTTGGTGAGTGATTCCTTTTCCGTCGTAAGCACCGCTAAAGCTCTATCGAGAAGAATGGAAAAACTCTCCACTTCCACATTCAGCAGCACCTTATCCGTCAACAACATTTCCGCTCGCCAGTGCCTTGCAAACCGGCTGGCATGGTTGTCCCACTCTTTCGCAAGCTCCGGGCTAAAAACCGCGATATGATTGCCATCCGCGATGGCCATCAGACAATTCCGGCAATGAATTCCAGAGTGGTCAGGCTGCGGATTGAAGATTTCGCCGCTACTGCAACTCGAAGCGACACAAGCGTCGATCACAATCTGCTTGCCGGAACTCTGGCTCATCTTGATCCCGCATACAGCTTGCTTTCAACCGCATTCAGGTATTCATTGTCGGAGCCAAGCTCGACGTTGCCGAAGTCTTCCGGCCAATCGCCAACTCGCCCTGCCGAATCAGGCTCTTTCGAATGAACGGTAGAAAGCCCTGTCTCCTTGTCGCGCTCGAACCAGTGCAAAATCACCTTGTCGTTGGAAATCTTGTCTTTGGCAACCTCGGTCAGAATTCCGCGCAGTAAAAGAGAACTGTGCGTCTCGATGACAAGGCGAACGCCACGATTGGCGGCGTCAGCGAGTAACTGCGCAAGTTTCCACTGGGCCTTCGGGTGCAAATGCAGCTCGGGTTGTTCGATATGGACCAACTGTTTTGGATGTGCAAGGATCAACGCAACAAGCACAGGAAGTATCTGCGAAACAGCAAGCCCCACGTCAGTGATATTGACCAAGTCCTTCGGATCGCCGTGCAGTGTCCTTGGTATGAGAACTTTAATCTTTGATTCGCCGATCTTTTGCGTTTCAACACCTGAAGCCAGCTCAAGAAGCTGGAGGGCATTTCTCAACTCGTAAAGATAACGCAAGCCATCAGCATATTTGGTCGCATCCTTCCACGCTTCAAGGATACTTGGCACGTATCCCTCAAAATCTCCTGGAAATACGCTCCTCAACGGAAGTCCATGCGAATCGAATTCTCTGTCATAGCTTCCGCGAAGCCCGGAGACGTGAATCATATCCTGAATCTTGTGCCGAAGAAGATTTACTTCGGGGCGGTGGAATGTGGGAACTACGGCATCTTCAGCAAATCGAATTCCGACACCAAGAAAGCATCTGTCCGGGTGAACCAGAAAATCGTCAGGACTAAATAATTCTTGCTGTCTTTTAACTACGGACAGGTACAAGTCTTTTAGTGCTTCCTGTGAGATCCCATGCCCTACTCGCCAGATCGGACCATTCATGGCATCTCTCGATGCTGTTCCCACTACCGCAAGATCAGAATCCGGATTCTTTTCATACTCAAGCTCCGCCCAGTTGTTCTCTGCCTCCAACTCAATCGTCAGCCGCTTGGTTGTGTCAGCATCCGACAGGTTACTAGACAGAAATTCGTCTGCGGTATCGTAATCAATTTGTTCACCCCGGAGCCAGAAAGGACCAGGGGGAATCCGTTCGATGTCGAAGGTCTGCTTCATCAGCAGTAACGGCTGCATCAAGCTCGATTTACCCGAGCTATTTGCCCCCGCCAGAACCGTCAGCGGCCGAATCTCCACGTCGGTCTTCGCCGCCAGAGACTTGAATCCCGTCACGGCAATCCGCGTGATCCCTTGGCCATATTGTTGACCGTTTGCCGGTTGAGCTGCCATCGTCAATCTCCCTCGCTGGCTAGAATCTTATCACCGGCAGATTTTCAATGAATCTAATCGTTTGCGAGGCGTTTACCGTTCTTCCCCGTTTCTTCGCTATTTTTCTCTGGCCTTGTTCTGTATCACCCTGCTACAATCCCTACGAAATCCATTCCAGGCCGACGCGCCTTTTCCTGTCAGGAAATACAGGAGCAGCGCGGACGAGCATCCATCGAGGAGCCCCCACATGGCAGTCGCCGACGACCGCAGCAAAGCCGTAGAACTTGCCCTTGCACAGATCGAAAAACAGTTTGGCAAAGGGTCGATCGTCCGGCTCGGGTCCAAAGAGGCGCTGGTGCCTATCGCCGTCATCTCCACGGGCTCCATCAGCTTTGACGCCGCACTCGGTGTTGGGGGCATTCCCCGCGGCCGCGTCATTGAGGTCTTCGGCCCCGAGTCCTCGGGCAAGACTACCATCACTTTGCAGATCATCGCCGAAGCCCAGAAGGCTGGCGGCCTGGCTGCCTTTGTCGATGTCGAGCACGCTCTGGACCCCAGCTATGCCAAAAAGCTCGGCGTGGACATCGATAACCTGCTTGTCTCGCAGCCCGATAACGGCGAGCAAGCCCTTGAGATCACGGAAACCCTCGTCCGCTCCGGCGCCATTGACGTGCTTGTCGTCGATTCGGTCGCCGCTCTTGTCCCCAAGGCCGAGCTTGACGGCGAGATGGGCGACTCCCACATGGGTCTGCAAGCCCGCCTCATGTCCCAGGCCCTGCGCAAGCTCACCGGCACGGTTTCTAAATCCCGCACGGCTCTGATCTTCATCAACCAGATTCGCGAGAAGATCGGCGTCATGTTCGGCAACCCGGAGACCACTACCGGCGGCCGGGCGCTGAAATTTTATTCCTCGGTCCGCGTCGACATTCGCCGCATCGCGGCCATCAAGGATGGCGACGTTGTCACCGGCAACCGCACCAAGGTCAAGATCGTCAAAAACAAAGTCGCCGCCCCCTTCCGCGAGGCCGAGTTCGACATCATCTACGGCGAAGGCATCAGCCGCGAGGGCGACGTACTCGACATGGCCGTGGCCAGCAATATTGTCGAGAAGTCCGGCGCATGGTACGCCTACTCCGGTGAGCGCATCGGCCAGGGCCGCGAGAACACCCGCACCTTCCTCAAAGAGAACAAAGAGGTTTTCGCCCGCATCGACGCCGAATTGAGAAAGAAGCTAGGCATAGGCGGCCTCAAAGCCGACATCCCGGAAATCCCCCCCACCGGCCCTGCCGAAGCCAAAGAAGCCGTCCGCGGCCGCAAAGGCTGATTTTTGTTGGTGGACCGTTGAATCCCAGGCCTGGGAATCCAGACCTGAAGAAAAACAACCGCGGGTTCTTTGACTTTCTTCGCTTCGCTACGGTCGCTCAATTCAGTTGATTTGTGGTGCGAACATCAGACTCTGGACACCAGGGCATATTCGCGGTTTCTGTGAGGCTGATATGGTGTGTGCAGCCGCGTTGTTGCGGTATCCAAAAAACTCACGTCCGGGGCACGTACCCTGCGATGTCTTCTCGCTCATTCCCTTTTTGACTTCCTCGCGCTAATTCTCTGAATAGTTGCGCGCCATGGCAAAACGAATATCGTGCATAAATTTCACTTGGGAGAGAGCGTTTTTTGAATGAGTCTCGTTTTCCTTTACGAAGTGGATATTGATGTCGAGGATTTTCAGCCTCAAGGCGTCGCGGTAATTGCGGTAAAGCCTGCCGGTCTTTTCTTTTTTGGCCAGGGCCTACTTTCTGTTCACCGGTGATCGCAATCATTTTGGCGCATGGTTCGGTTCGACGGCGCTTGGCTTGAGGGTGGAACCATCACCAAGATTTCCTGAAGTTCTTCTGGAGGGATAGTCCGCCTCTTGGCTAGCACCCTCCATCAACTACAATTGGCGGTATCGGTGTCAGTATCCGCACCGTGGAGGCTTGCCTTGTTTGCCGCGCATTTGACCCGATTGCATCCTGCCGTTTGTCTGCTTCAAAATCATCTTGGAAGGCTGTCGATGCGCCTGGGCGCGCTGCTGGCCTATGTGCCGCAGAACGGATTGCGCCACTACCTGAAGGCGCAGTTTGCCGACCAGACCTTCAAGGGCCTCTACCACTGGAATGTCTTTGACGCGGCGGTGCTGCTGCCCTATTTTGCGGTGATGATTGTGCTGGCATTTTACGGCGTGCACCGTTATACGATGTGCTATCTCTACTTCAAGTACAAGAAGAACTACCGCCCGAACGCGCCCCGGCACTTTGAAGAGTTGCCGCGCGTGACGGTGCAACTGCCGATCTTCAACGAGCAGTTTGTCATCGACCGGCTGATTGAAGCCGTCTGCGCGATGGAGTATCCCAAGGACAAGCTGGAGATTCAGGTACTGGACGACTCGACCGACGAGACGCAGGAGGTGGCGGCGGGGATTGTGGCGCGCTATGCGGCGTTGGGAAATCCGATCGTCTACATTCACCGCACCAATCGCCACGGCTTCAAGGCCGGCGCGCTGGATGCCGGACTCAATGCGACCAAAGGCGAGTTTGTGGCCATCTTCGACGCCGACTTTGTGCCGCCGCCGGAGTGGCTGATGAAGGTGATTCACCACTTTGCCGAGCCGGAGATCGGCATGGTGCAGACGCGCTGGACGCATATGAATCGCAATTACAGCATGTTGACCCAGATCGAGGCGATACTGCTGGACGGCCACTTCATCATCGAGCACGGCGCGCGCGTGCGCACGGGCGACTACTTCAACTTCAACGGCACGGCGGGCATGTGGCGCATCAAGGCCATCAGTGACGGCGGCGGCTGGCAGCACGATACGCTCACCGAAGACACCGACCTGAGCTACCGCTCACAGATGGCGGGATGGAAGTTCAAGTATCTGCCCGAGGTGGAGTGCCCGTCGGAGCTGCCCATCGAGATGACGGCCTTCAAAACGCAGCAAGCGCGCTGGGCCAAGGGGCTCATCCAGACCAGTATCAAAGTGCTGCCGATGATGTTCAAGTCAAGCGTGCCGCGCAAGATCAAGGTGGAGGCGGTCTATCACCTGACGGCCAACTTGAGTTACCCGCTGATGATCGTGATGTCCGTGCTGCTACTGCCGGCCATGGTCTGCCGCTTCTATCAGGGCTGGTTCCAGATGCTGATTATCGACGTGCCGCTGTTTACGGCCTCGACGGCCTCGATCGGCGTCTTTTATCTGATGGCTGAGCGGGAGCTTTTCCCAAAGACCTGGTTGAAGACACTTCTCTATCTGCCGTTTCTGATGGCTCTGGGCATCGGCCTCACGGTCACCAACACCAAGGCGGTGATGGAGGCGCTGTTTGGCATCAAGAGCGCATTTGTGCGGACGCCGAAGTATCGCGTGGCCAAGAAGGGCGAAAAGTCGCAAGCTTCCAAATATCGCAAGCGCCTGAAACTAACTCCGTGGATCGAACTGCTGATTGGCTGCTATTTCTTTGCGGCGATTCTTTACACCTTCTCAAATCAGAATTATTTCACTGCTCCATTTCTGATTTTGTTTGTGATTGGTTACTGGTACACCGGGCTGATGAGCCTGCTGCAAGGGCGCTTTGAGCGCTGGCGCAGCGGCGCAGGCGCCAACCCTGATGCCAATACCGATGAATCGAGCCCCAAGCCGTTTCCGGTGGGGGTGTGAGGAACATGTACCGTTTTGACGAAACGCTACGGTCTCTTATAAAAACACTATGCTTTGCCGCGCTTCTGGCCATCCCATTGGGTCTTCATCCTCAAACAGCAACATCCATTCCATCATCCACATCGCCTCTGGAAAGCTCCGCCACTTTGCTGGCCGTGGTCAAGGACTGGGCCTCCGAAGCCGGTTATACCGGAGGTTGGCCAAGCGCCGCGCCTTCGCGTGTTCCAGTTGAATTGCTGGCCGTTGTGACGGCCTCTGGAAAATGGATTGACCCGACGCTAAAGTGCCGAGACGAAGACAGTACCGGGTGTCGACGATTTCTTAACCTTTACCTTAATAGGCCGAAGGACTATACAGTGGCCACATCACCTGGAATAGGAGTTGCGATTCATGTAGCACCGGTGACAAAAATCGGTGATTGCTTCAATTTCTCATCCAGCGGAACCTTAAACGCTTCAGCTATCGGCGGTAGTGCAATCGCCTCGGACCATCCCGAATTTTTTGAAGCATCCCCCGCTTTACAGGACGCATCATCGGCTGAGATCACAATTGTTCGGACTGGCCTGCTCAGTTTGGGAGAAAAGAAAGTGCGGGGATTCGAGGGCATACTCGTTCGCAAAGTCCAAATTGAAGGACTTGCCTACTTTATAGCCGAGCGGCGCTCAACTGCTCACCGAAGCCTTGGAATTGTGTTTTCGATTGGACGGATCGAGCACGGACGCTTCGAATTGATCAGATGGAATGACGAAGGAGGCGAAGATGGCGACACAGTCGAAAGCGTTCTGGGAGTTATCGGCTTGAAGTCTGGGCACGAGTTCCTTGTGACCACAGAGAGCGATCCAGAGGGACAGCGGTTTTATGCTTATGGAATCAAGGATGGGCACCTGCAAATCATATTTAAGGGTGGAGGATCAAGCTGCTAAGCGTGCGCCATCGATCACTGAAGATATAGTCGTCAGCCTGCAAACCCCAACAATCACTATTGCGCGTCAGCTACACAATTCAAGCCACCGTCCGACGCAGCACTGTCTTTGTAGGTTGTGTTGCTTTTGCCCTGCCAAGTTTGAGAGCCGTTCTACGCCGGGTACGTGCTACTCTCTTCCGTGTCATACTTTCATCGTCCTGCGCTCCCTCCACCTCAATCCGCACTTTGAGTTTCAATCGGTCCGCGTACTGGCAGAGCTTGGTAATGCTGAAAAGATTCAGCTTGCCGCGCAGCAGATTGCTCACATCCGGCTGATGCACCCGCAAGACTTTGGCTAACTCAACCTGGGTCATCTTGCTTGCCCGGATGTGCTCCAGAAGAGATCGATGCAGATCGGACTTGATGGTCAGTTCGACGGCCTGCGCGGGCGAGAAACCAAGATCGGCGAAGATGTCGCCGGATGTGACGTGCTCGGACTCGACGTCGATCGTCTCTTTATTGTTTTGCATTCTTGCAATCCTCTCGAAGCTGCTGTTGCACCCGCGCGAGTCTCGCTCTCGCGGTTTCCAAATCGTTGCGCGCGGTCTTGCGAGAGCTCTTGGTAAAGCAGTCGAGGACATAAATGCGATCCTCGATCCGCGCCAGATAGATCACGCGATACCAGGCGCTCTCATCCGCCTCTTTCAACTCATAGACTCCCTTGCCGATGGACTGCATCGGACGAACTGCCAGCGCCGCCGGAAATCCTTGCTGGAGCAGCCGCAGCGATTGCCCCACGCTGGCCCTAATCCCCTCCGGCCAATCGCGAAGCACCAGCCGCGAATCGCCCATCCAGACGATCTCCGCCAGCATTGAGCGGCTTTTCATTTACCGATAATATAGAATAATATCTATAATGTCAATGGGCGCGCGGAAACTGCCCGGAAGCCTGATAATCAAAATGAACGAGGAGAACGATGCAAGCCAGCCTGAATCCTTTACCGCCGTACTTCGTGCTGATAGTGCCCGTGGTTGTGGTGAGCACTTTCTGTTTTGTCAGCTATCTCAGCAGCATCTTGACCGGTTGGCATCGGTTGTCCAAGCGCTTTCGGGCGGAGTCTGAGCCGTACGGCGATACGCGAACGGCAGGGCCGTTTCCCTACACGGTCTATACGCGCTACTGGTCGCATTACAGCAGTTGCATCCGCATGACGGCTGCCGAAGATGCGCTGTATCTTTCCATGATTTTCTTTCTTCGCATCGGCCATCCGCCGCTTCGCATTCCCTGGAATGAGATCCAGTTCAGCCGGACAAGATGCTTCTGGCGGCAGCTTGTTGTTGTCACTCTCGGCAATCAGGAGCGCATCCCGATGCGCATCAGCGAGCGCATGGCGAACAAGCTGGGAATACTGGATCGGCTGCCTGGCACAGCGCCGCCATCGACAGACTGACCGGGAATCCGTTTAGGAGGCGCGCTGGAGCGGCTCACATTCTTCCATCGACGCTTCGCCGGGTTTGAAGCTCTGCGCGATGCGGGCAATTTCGGCTTCCGCGGCGGGCGACTCCTCGTTGGGGGCACCGATTTTGAAGACGAAGAATCTTCCGCAGTTGAGCGACGCGGCAACATGGATGCAGGTGTGCGAATTGGGACAGTAGAAGGTGAAAAAGGCCCCAGGCGCCCCGGCAACCATCGTTCTGCCCTCTTCCCATATCTTGCCGGCCGGGCAGAGGTGGCGCATCATGGACTTTTTGAACTCGATAAACTTTTCGACCGAATCGCCGGGGTCTCTGTTCACAGTGGCGATACTGACGCTGATTTTGCCTTTTGCGAAGGTCACTTCGTTGGAAGTGTCATGCCGCCGCTGCAGCCAGCCGAGGGGCGGCTCAACGACAAAGTAGCCATCGGAACTTTGATAGGTGCGTCTGGGAATCCTCCGCGCAGGGAGGTATTTACTGCCGAATCTTTTTCCGTTGGACAGATTCCACGACGCGGCACACGCCGGAAGAAGGGTAGCACGGTCAACCTGATTCATCCCCATCATCATTGCGAATTCCCTTTGAATAGTCTTCGAGTGGGCTTTCTAAAGCGAGAAAGCCTTGCATCAAGTATTGTTGAAGAAGCGGGAAGAACGTTTCACAAAAAAGATGAAAAGATTGGAGCTTCCGCATTTGAGCCCCGCAGGCCGGTGGAGTCCTAATCTGGCACATAGCATTAATCCTGGCTCTTGCCTTCAGAGCAGTGTGCGATAGCGCTACACGGAAGATCGACGTGTGGAGCGCGCCTTCGCGAATCTTCCAAAATCATCCCCCGACAGACTGCAAAGCTAGACACAGCCGGGCAGAATTGGTCGGAGTCTCGGGGACTTGGAGGGCGCGCCGCTCCGCCTCCGGTACAATAGACTACAAGCGCCTGCCGCGCCGGGAACCCGAAATCCCGGCCCGCCAGGCGCATCAGAACATATGCTAACCAAAAACTTGCCCGAAGCCCTTACATTTGATGACGTGTTGCTGGTGCCTGCCTACAGCGAGGTGGTGCCCGTGCAGGTCAGCACGCAGACCCAGTTGACGCGCGAGATCACGCTGAACACCCCGCTGCTCTCCTCGGCGATGGATACGGTGACCGAGTCGCGCATGGCGATTGCGATGGCGCAGTTGGGCGGCATCGGCATTGTTCATCGCAACTTGACGATTGCCGACCAGGCTGGCGAGATCGACAAGGTGAAACGCTCGGAGAGCGGCATGATTGTGGACCCGGTCACGATTGGGCCGGACCAGATGATTGGCGACGCGCTCGATGTGATGCGGCGCTACAAGATCTCTGGCGTGCCGGTGACGCAGGGCAAGCGGCTGGTGGGCATCCTGACCAACCGCGATCTGCGCTTTGAGACCCGCACCGACATCCCAGTCGGCGAGGTGATGACCAAGACGAATCTGATTACCGTGCCCGTGGGCACCACGCTGGAAGAGGCCGAGCAGATCCTGCACGAGCATCGCGTGGAAAAGCTGCTGGTGGTGGACGATCAGTACAATCTCAAGGGCCTGATCACGGTCAAGGACATTCAGAAAAAACTGAAGTATCCCAACGCCAGCAAGGACGACCAGGGACGGCTGCGCGTGGGCGGCGCGATTGGCGCCACGGGCGACTATCTGGAGCGGGCCGGGGAACTGGTGCGGGCGCGCGTGGATGTGCTGGCGATCGACTCGGCGCACGGGCACTCGTCGCGAGTGCTGGAAGCGGTGCGTGCCATCAAGAAGAGCTTTCCGCGGGTAGGTCTGCTGGCGGGCAATGTGGCTACTTACGAGGGCGCGCTGGCGCTGATTGAAGCCGGCGCGGACGCGATCAAAGTCGGCATTGGGCCGGGATCGATCTGTACCACGCGCATGGTGACGGGCGCGGGCATGCCGCAGATTACCGCCATTGCCGAAGCGGCGCGCGCGGCCCGCGAGCATGGCATTCCGGTGATTGCCGATGGCGGAATTAAATACTCAGGCGAAATTACCAAGGCGATTGCCGCCGGAGCCAGTTCGGTGATGATTGGCTCGCTCTTTGCCGGCGTGGACGAGAGCCCCGGCGAGACAATTCTCTACCAGGGGCGCAGCTTCAAGAGCTACCGCGGCATGGGTTCGCTGACGGCGATGAGCCAGGGCTCGGGTGAGCGCTACTTCCAGAGCACGGCCGACCTGGCCAGCGCCGAGCTGGGCAGCGAGGGCGTGGTGCAGCGCGAGCGCGCCAGCCAGAACCGGCTGGCCAAGTTCGTTCCCGAGGGCATCGAGGGGCGCGTGCCTTACCGCGGGCCGCTGGAGTCGATGATCTTTCAGCTAGTTGGCGGCCTGCGCTCCGGCATGGGCTACCTGGGCTGCGGCACGGTTGCGGAGTTGCAGGAGAAGGCGCAGTTTGTGCGCATCAGCGGCGCGGGCCTGCGCGAGAGCCATGTGCATGACGTGATCATTACGCGCGAGGCGCCGAATTATCACGTCGAGTAAGGGCACATTTTTGGCATAGATGGAGTTGTTTCACTCAGGCGGCTTCTTTTTTTAAGCAAGCGGCCGAAGAACCCGCAGAGAGGTTGCAGCACTTGCAAGATCGCTATCCCCGTCAAAGCATCAAGTTCTGGATCAGCGCCTGGCTACCGGTTGTCTTGGGCGTCTGCGTGATCATGGTCGAATCCACCAAGACCTTTGGCGCGGATCATACCAACCATCCGCTGCGGATGCTGTGGGAGGCGATCTTTGGCCCGGTCAGCAATGCGCACTGGTCGGTGGTTCATCTTGTGATCCGCAAGACGGGCCACTTCATGGGCTATGGATTTATCGGCGTGGCGTGGCTGCGCGCTTGGTGGTTGACGCTGCCACACTCGCACTTTCTGGAAGACGCATTTCTGGCGCTGATCGGAACCTCGCTGGTGGCCAGTTTGGACGAACTGCACCAGAGCTATCTGCCCAACCGCAACGGCACGCCGTGGGATGTGCTGCTGGATTGCTGCGGCGCGCTGACGCTGCAACTGGCTGTCTACTTCTGGCTGCGGCTCTTCAGACCCAGAAAGCTGCTGCGCGAGGAGTGAATTGCATTTAGCTCAATTGAGGGGGAAAGAGCAAAGGCCCGGGTCTAAAGGCCACGTAAATACGACCTCTTTCAGGGGTTCCCCCCCTGCTTCCTCCGTAATTCTCGATCAACAACTGTAGTGCTAATCCTGAATTGTCTCGATCGAGGTGCTGGAGAGAGGCCAGGATGCGGATACGAATGGAATTTGCAGCGGGTATGTATAACTGACCTTCACCTTAACCTGGCATCCTTGGGCGTATTGCGCGCATGTATTGCCGGCCGCATTTGTAGTCATCCATGTGACGGTAATGTTGCTTGCCGTCAAGTTCATGCCGGGATGGGGCTGGGCCAATATGTAGTTTGTCACATTAGTCGACGTAGCCGCGCAGCTAAGTTGGGTCACCGTCGTGCAGGCGTTTATCCAATCCGAACCGCGGACCATGGCATACCGGGTCCCTTCCTGGGCAGCCATCGCAACAAAATTGCTTCCAAACATCGCCAGGCAGGACTCAACGACACCGAAGATCATCGTCAAGAAAAACGTGACAGCAATGGCAAATTCAACTAATTCGGTGCCGTCTTCGCCTTTAATGAGGCTCTTCAATCTTCGCATCTTGATCCTCCAGCATACATTCAACAGCGTATATCCATTGCAATGCGCCTTCTGCTAATTGCCGCGTATGGTGGCCGTTTGGGTCAAAGTGATGGAGCTTGGGATGTGAGGCCAAGGCAGCAACGGATGATAAATCCCCGTGGCTGTGACCTGGACCCTATGTATATATGTGGCGCTGCGAGTGGTGCTTGCCACGCACACCGGCGTAACGGTACAGCCTGCACTGTATAAAGTGCCATCGCTGCATTCACAGCCCCATGTGGGCGCCGACACGGTCAAGTTGGATAAATTCGGAGCGCTTTGCTGGGCGGCCGTGGAGATGTTAGCTGTGTTGGTAGGGAATTGCGATCCGTACTCCGCTCCGGCATGTGCGGCGTTGGCCACCTCGAGGCCCGCAAAAAATGCGCGTCCAAAGTCGATAGCCCCAAACAAAAGCAGCAACAACAGCGGACTCACAAGGGCCAACTCAACAAGGGCTGCACCATGATTGGCTTTGCAGAGGACACGTAGACGCGCTGGAAATTTCATCGATTACTCCGCCAGTGCTATGGTCAGTGAACCGTTGGAGGGGCCGCCGCCGTTGCCGAAGCCGACGCTAAGGGATATGGCTGAGTTCAACATAACTGAGTTTGCAACAACCGGGCCGTAGGCGGTCACATAGCTGCCGCCATTCAGCGTAAGCTGCCCATCGGGGATGTAGACTGCCCCCCCCCAGTTTGAGCCGGAGGCCGAATCCAGGTTTACCGCATTGCTGTCGTTTGCAGACTGCCAGATCAACATCCCGGCGCAAGCAGAGGTGCAACCGCTGTAGTCAGTCGGGTCCGCAGCGATCTGGGCAGCCGTAGGCGCGGTCAGCTTCATTTGCGAGGTGCTATTCATGTTGAGTTGCCCACCCGCGATATAGATGGTGACCCCCCCTGCGCTAGTGCTAGTGAAGTTGATGCCGCCGATGTTGAGGCCGCTGTTGAAATAATATAGGCCGGGGTTAAGAGTTACCGTATAGCCGCTCCCGTTGAAATTGAGGCCGCTGGAGAAGTCGCCAGGGTACAACGTCGTGGCGCCACTGATTGGACTGCAACATGATGATGAAGCGCCCGGTTGGGTGGGCACCGTAAGGCTCGCGTAGGGATCCGCCACCGTCGCGCCTTTGGTGGGCGCGGGAGAAATCGTCGCACCGTTATTCGTGACGGTTCCTTGTACGTTATAGTTGCCGGCGCCGACGTTAATTGTGCCGCCGGCGTCCTCCATCGCGCTCCCACTGTCATAGATGCCGCCAGTGTAAGTCCCGGCATCCGTGACGCTGCCGCCCGAGTTCAGTGTCAAGCCATGGGTCCACATGCCGTAGGGGCCAGCGGTCGGGACTGCTTTGCCGGCTTCCGCCCGGGCTGAGATATTCAATGTTCTGATGCCTAAGATTCCCGCAAACAAGGTTGGCTGATTATATGAAACCATTGCTTCCACGTAATGTGCATCTGAATTATTGGGATCGGTGGCGCCCAGCGCGCAGGGAGGGTTGTTGATCGTCATAAGCAGACCCGTCCCCGATGTCGCGGCGCATTGCGTGAAGAGCGTGGGCGAAGGGTACCCGCCCTCTGTCAACGCCGATGTCGCGGCGGTTGTGATCACGGCGCAGTTAGGCGTAGAACTGCTGCATGCGCCGGCCTCCAGCGCTCCCGCCATTGCGGCGGCGTCGGCCATCGTTTGTAATTGGCGCTGAGAGTAAAAAAGATTGCCTAAATCAATAGCAATTGCCAAAAAAGAAAGGAGCAGCGTGAAACTCACCGCTGTCATAATGAGGATATTCCCGCTTTCATCTCTCAGCATTTTCATCGCTTCCATCCTCGCCCGATTGACCGTGCCCTCACGCCCCGGCATTCCAGCCTGCTTTCTGGCATTGCCCAGGGATCGAACAGGCCCCAACAGCATCCATCCAGCCGGAATTGTACCACAGGATGGACACTTTGGATACAACCATAAGAGTAACAGAATCATTACCGTCTGAGCCGTTTCCAAAGTAATGGCAGCGGAATTTGCCCCCCTTCGTCACCGGCGCAAAAAGAATCCAAATTTCAATTGTGCCGCAAGTTGAATACTTAAATAAATGACCCAAAGGCATTTAGAAACAAATGCGGTGAGTTGGCCAACGTCCTTTGACTCCGCTCAAGGCAGGCGCGCGCGGTGTTGGCGAGTCGGCAGGCTGGCGGATCGGATAGGCTCAACGGAGGGGGCAGAATCGGCCCGGCTTCAGGAAGGCGGAATCGGAATGGTGCGTTGGGCGATGCGATGGTTGCAGCGGGGAATGCTGGTGCTGGCGGCGGCGTTTGTGGCTGCTTACGGCGGCGATTGGGCTGTCTATAAGCTGCGCGGCTCGCCGGCCTCGACGGTCACCGTGAACCGCTATGTGACGATTCCGCTGAAGGGGAACAAACAGGAGTTCGACTACCTGGGGTCGATCGACGTGCCTTGCTCGGCGTCGCTATTTCCGCAGAGTGGGCGGGGCACGTGCTGGCAACTGCGACGGAACCCTAACCAGGGAGCGAGTTTCTAAGCTGATTTTTTGCGGAGATACATAAATCTGGAAATCCGGCAGGGCGATCGCATTTGAAAAACGACTCGGCGAATCGACTTCCGCATCTGTATCTTTACATTCGCTGACCTGCCGACTCGCCAAACCCGCGCAGGTTCGCTAAGTCGCTGCATCGCTTTCAAAGCCACCTCATCGTTAAGCGGTCAATTGCGGATGATTCATCCACAGGCGCGCACCGCGAGCCTGTTTCGGGAACCTCGCAAATTTATGCGCGAAATCTACGTCGCTGGGGTGAAGAACCGCGCTCGGCGACCAGTTCGAAATCTACTCCGGAGCGCAACATGCAATCAAGTCGAATGACCAGTTTGTGCGCTATCGCCGCCTTGGGCACTCCGTGAGCCGGCGCTGACATGTGTTCATGCCAAGATTTTTGAACCTGTGAAAGTGATATCGTTAAATCCCACGCCCGCCCGCGGGGTTCCCATCCTTTCCGCGTTTTTCTGTCGAATGGGTTGGACGCGGGAACTCCGCCGCTCTTCGGCACTAAACTAGAACTGTGACCGACATCTCCTCCTTCATTCGCCGCCTGCCCAAGGCCGAGTTGCATTTACACCTGGAAGGCACCATTCTGCCCTCCACCATGGTTGAACTGAGCGCCCGGCACGATGCCCGCCCGCTGACGCTGCCTGAGGCCGAGGCGCTCTACCAATTCTCCGACTTCACCGGCTTTCTGGAGGCCTTCAAGGCTGTGACGCGCCTGCTGATTGGCCCCGACGACTACGAACTGGCCGCATGGCGCATGATGGAGCATCTGGCCGAGCAAGGCGTCGTCCACGCCGAGGTCTTTATCTCCGTGGGCGTCATCTACCTCTGGCGCAATCACGATCCGGGAGCCTTTGAGCCGATTTTTTTCGCTCTGGAGCGCGCCCGCGAACGCGGCGAGCGCGAGTTGGGCCTCTCTCTTTACTGGATCTTTGACGCCGTGCGCCACTTCACCGTCGAGGAGGCCGAGCGCGTCTTCCGCAAGGCCGCTGAACTTATGCCCACGCACCCGGCAATTATTGGAATTGGTCTGGGAGGTGACGAGCGCCAGGCCGGCTCAGAGCCCTTCCGCGAACTCTATGCCGAGGCCAAAAAAGCAGGCCTGCGCCTCACCAATCATGCCGGCGAAACCACCGGTCCCGAGGCCATCCGCGAGGCGCTGGCCATTGGTTCCGAGCGCATCGGCCACGCCGTTTCCGCCAGCAAAGATTTTTATCTGCTGCAAGAGTTGAAGGAGCGCGGCATTCCGCTGGAACTGAACCCGACCTCGAACCTGCGCACCGGCGTCTGCCGCAGCTTTGCCGAGCACCCGCTGAGGAAGTATTTCGACGCCGGCCTGGTGGTGACGCTCAACTCCGACGACCCCGCCTTTTTTGGCTCCGACCTGGCCAACGAGTATCTGCTGGCTCACACCGAGCAGGGATTTACCCGCAAAGAACTGCGTCAACTGGCAGCCAACTCCATCAACGCCAGCTTCCTGCCCACGCCGGCAAAGGTCGAGTGGCTCTTCCGCATCGACGCTGTCCGCTGAGAAAGAAAAAACCGCATCATGCCAGCCGTCACATTTGGCTGTGCCGAAGTGCGGTATTATGGTTCGTTAGGAGGAAGCAAGACCATGTCCACAGAACCTGAAGCCGTTGCCGCCACGCAAGAGTGCGGAGAATGCACGGAAGAGTGCCCGGAGTCTCATGTATTGCGCGTCCTGGGCTGGCTCTCCGTGGGAGTGGCCGTGGCCGTAGTCGGTGTCTTTGTGGGCCGCGAACTGCGCAGCCGTTACAAGTTCAACCGCCGCACGCCTTACGACTTTTACGCCCACGCAGGCGAGCAGCAAACGGGCGAGTTCGGCATGGGCGTCTAAGCACCTTATTGATTCGACCTATAAACACCACACTTTGGGTACCCCATCCTTCAGGACTGGTTCAGTTAGCCGGCGAGGAAGCTCTTGCTGATGGAAGCTATTTATAAGCAGATGCGAGAAAAATCGACCCCGAAGGGTCGGCTCAATTTATCCTCGACAGACTGCTCAGGAACCATCTTTTGCTTTGAGTCAGCGGTCCTTCCCTCCCGAATTCAGGATTGTCCGTCTGGCGAGGGCTCGGCGTAGTTCTCGGCAAAGGACTCGTCTGGCGATGTGGCCGGCCAGCCGATGATGACCAGAAAGACATCGAGAACAAAGAGCGCAATGGCAATGTCATTGAAGAGCGTGGCTTGGCGCAGATCCGGCCAGAGCTGATTGGCGGCCCAAAAGAGAAAGGCGGCAGCCAGCAGGATCGCCTTGGCAAATTCCATGCGGGCGGAATGGCGCGCACTCTGATAGACAATGTAGGCGAAGGCAATCATGGAGAGCGGAAATGCGGCAAGCACGTTATGCGCTCTGGGCGGGAAGAAAAGCGGAAAGGCATCCCAGGCAAGCAGCAGCGCGACGCTTGCCAGCGTGACGAGGCCAAGAATGACCGGAAAGGCTCTGCGAGTTCGAGGAAGACGATTGGGCATAATTCAGTATCGACTGCCCTTTGAAAGGAAACAGTAAAGACGCGACAGGGGGGCCGGCGACGAGAGGCGCTCTTATGTTAGCCAACTACGGTTTTCAGGATTATTTTGTCGCTATAGACACCATAAGGCCCTCCCGCTCGGGAGGGCCTTATGGTACATACTATTTTGCTATTGCGGCTTACGCTACCACTTCAATACCCATGGAGCGGGCGGTGCCGCGGATGCTCTTCATGGCTGTCTCAACCGAGGCGGCGTTGAGGTCGGGCATCTTCTGCGTGGCGATCTCGCGCACCTGCGTTTCGGTTACCTTGCCGATCTTTTCCTTGTTCGGCGTACCGGAGCCCTTGGTTATTCCGGCAGCCTTCATCAGCAGCACAGCGGCCGGCGGCGTCTTGGTAATAAAGCTGAAGCTGCGGTCGGCATGGACCGAGATGACGACCGGAATAACCAGCCCTTCCATCTCTTTGGCGGAGGTGCGCGCGTTGAACTGCTTGCAGAACTCCATGATGTTGACTTGGGCCTGGCCCAGCGCGGGGCCAACCGGCGGCGCCGGCGTTGCCTTGCCGGCCACGATCTGCAGCTTGACGTATCCTGTTACTTTCTTCGGAGGTGCCATGTTGATTCCTTCGGAATCAGCTATTAGCTTCTAGCTTCCAGCTTTTAGCCGATCTGTTTCTGGTACAAATTTTGGTGACGCTGCCTTTGCGTTTGCCTCCAACCGAAAGCTGCTAGATGGCTTGGTCGGCTAGAAGCTGGAAGCTAATAGCTAAAAGCTGCGTTACTCAATCTTTTCGACCTTGCCGAACTCCAGTTCCACCGGTGTGGAGCGCCCGAAGATGGTCACCATGACCTTCATCGTCTCGCGATCTTCGTTGATCTCGTCCACCACGCCGTTGAAGTTGGCAAAGGGCCCGTCGGTAATGCGGACCTGCTCGTTCTTTTCAAACTTGATCTTGAGCCGCGGCTTGTCCTTGGAAGTCTCGCTGCGGAAGATAATCGAGCTGACCTCTTCCTCGCTCAGCGCCACCGGCTTGTCGCCCGTGCCCAGAAAGCCCGTCACCTTGGGCGTGTCCTTCAAGACGTGCCAGAGGTTGTTGTCCAACTCCATCTCAACCAAAACGTAGCCGGGAAGAAAGACGCGCTCGATGGTGCGCTTTTTGCCGTTGACGATCTCAGTCACCGGCTCGGTGGGAATCATCACGCGGCCCACGCGGTCGCCTAATCCAAAGGCCTGAACGCGGCTCTGTATGGACTCGCGCACCTTGCGCTCGAAGCCAGAGTAGGCGTGCAGGATGTACCACTTGAAGCGCTCGTTACGCTCCGGCGCGGCTTCAGTTGCGGCTTGTTCCACTGACCCAACTTGCTCGGCTTGTCCTACTTCTTCTGCTGCCATCTTCATGCTCTCGTTTCGCGCTCGTCCCGTTATGGCTAAAACCCGCCAAGCTTGCCCAGCAGGGCATGCAGGCCGTATTGGAAAATCGAGTCTACCACAAAGAAAAACAAGCCAAAGATGAAAACGGCGATGATCACCACCGTGGTAGTGGCTTTCACTTCCTTCCACGGGGGAGCAACCACCTTGCGCATCTCAGCGCGCACATCGCCAAGAAAGGTGGTGAATTCCTTCCACTGCCCAACCGGTTTGCCGAAAAACTTTGACAAGGGATTATCCCCTGGCCGATCACCGCCACCCGCCGTTATTGCCTTCGATGCCATGCTTCCATTCCTTCGCGCCCGGCACTTGGCCGGGCACATCCTGATTGACTCAGGACTCAATCTGGCAGGGGCGGAGGGATTCGAACCCCCAAGTTCGGTTTTGGAGA
>CAZDYU010000047.1:0-28567 GCA_964509755.1 uncultured Occallatibacter sp.
TTCTTCTCGATCATCGATTTTCGACTGCTCCGCACCTCACCCAAATGGTGAAATCATCAATCGCTGCAAGGAGTTTCACTTTGAAGAAGATAGCCAATTCAAGGCTGGATCGACTTCCGTTTTTAGGATTAGTGTAGTCGTTTCCTGAAAAGATTGTGAAGCGGCAGACCACCAACTCCAATCCGCGCAAACTGACCACTGTAAACTGCCACGCGGTTTGCAGATAATTGCACCACTTCCTGCATAATCAAGAAAAGCGGTCCAAAAGCCAAGCAGGTGCAGACCTCATGACCAGCCCCATCCAACCCGCTCCATCACAAGCCGTCCAACCCACGCCCCGCGGCCAGCCCGAAACCCAAGAAAACCAGAAGAAAACGGTAATATTTTCTTCATTCCTTCGCCCTTCAGCTAACCGAAATGTTAACATGCCTTCTATCAATCAGATAGCAAATGTAAAATCTTCTTTTCTTCGGTTTATCTTGGTTAGATATTCGCTTTTAACGGGGTCGTAAAAAGTTAACATCTTTATCATCAATAGTTTAAATAAGAAAAAATCGAAATAATGCGCATTTTAGATTCTCATTTTCTTCGCTTAACATCGTTAAGTAATTCATTTAATTGCCTTTGATCGATAAATATCCGTTCGCTATACCTTCGCTTTACGCGCAAATTCACCCCACTTCCGCCCCCGATCCCTGCCTCCCGTTCTCCAACTGCCCTGCCTGTCAATTACCAGGGCAGTCTCTCACCCAGATGGAAGTAGCCGCCGGTGGGCCCGTCGTCGGGCAGGGTGGCCAGAGCGACGCTGGTCTTGGCGCCTTCCGCCAATTCCATCGTGGCATTGGGGCCGCCCATCTCCGTTTTGACCCAGCCGGGATGTGCGGAGTTGACCTTGATCTTGGTGTTGCGCAGTTCCCAGGCCAGATGGATGGTGAAGGCGTTGAGCGCGGTCTTGGAGGCATCGTAGGCAAAGGACTTGGCGTCGTAGATAGGCGAAGCCGGGTCGGCATGAAGCGTCAGCGATGCGAGAACGCTGGAGAGGTTGACAATGCGGCCGGCAGCACTCTTTTTCAGCAGCGGCAGCAACGCCTGGGTAAGCGCCACCTGCGCAAAGAAGTTGGTCTCAAAGACCTTGTGCAGCAGGTCGAGAGAAACTTCAGAGACCGAGTGCTCTGGTCCAGCACCGGGGAAGGCTCCGGCGGCAATGCCCGCATTGTTGATCAGTATGTCGAGCCGCCCGTATTTGGAATTGAAGTAGTCGTAGGCAGTTTTATAGTCGGCGGGCTTGGTAATGTCGAAGTGCAGCACGTCGGCATCCACGCCCGCTGCGCGCAGCTTGGCCAGGGCTGCTTCGCCTTGCGAAAGATCGCGTGAGCCGATGACAACCTTTACGCCGGCATCCTTCAATCCAAGCGCAGTCTGAAAACCAATACCGCGATTTCCGCCAGTAATGAATGCTATTTTCTGAGACATGAGAAACTCTCTCCTGTGCTGTTTTGGATTCACAGGGCAAGGAAGAGGGTGCATGAAAAATCCGGCCCGCCGGCTTTGCTGAAGGCAGCGCCGGTGAGCCAGATTGTGAATCTACAAGCAGGTAGCTGCTATTCGCTCTTGGTGGTCTGCGTGGTCAGATAGCGCTCGTAGCCAAGCTCGGCGATCTGGTGCAACTGTGTCTCCAGCCAGTCGGCGTGCTCTTCCTCGTCTTTGAGCAGCTTGATGAAGAGATCACGCGAGCCGTTGTCGGCCTCGTCGGCGGCAATTTTGGCGGCCTGGTTGTACATGGAGACGGCGCCCACTTCGAGCTTCAAATCCGAGGCGATCATCTCCTTGACGCTCTTGCCGATCGAGAGCGCCAGCGGCTCCATGCTGGGCGAGCCGTCCAGAAAGAGAACGCGTTCGATCAGCGCTTCGGCGTGCTTCATCTCATCGATCGACTGTTTCTTGATGTACTTGGCGAGCCGGTCGTAGCCCCAGTTCTCGCACATCTCGGCGTGGATGAAGTACTGGTTGATGGCGGTGAGCTCCTCGCGGAGCGCGTGGTTCAATTGCTCGATGACCTTCGGATTACCCTTCATAGCGCCGATTCTACAAGATCCCGCTGCGGATTGGAATCAAAAATCCATTCTGCAAAGTCGTAAGCGCGGCGCTCAATGGCCTGTGTGCACTTCGGTATGCTTGGGGTCGTTGTGCTTCAGCAGGAAGGAAAGAAAGAACATAGCCGCCGCCCCCGCGCCCAAAACAACATAGCAGTCCAGGTAAGACAACGCAGCGGCTTGTCCCATCAAACCCTGATAGACCAACGCCAAACCCACGGCCTGCCCGCCGGAATTGCCCAGGCTATGCGCGCGGCTGGCCATGGCTTGCATTGCCGCCGTCAGCGCGGGACTGCCGGGGCTCAGTCGTTCGCTCAGCCTCGTCAGATGGAATTGTTGGCGGCGAGACAGGATTGTTGTCACCACCGACGCACCCACGCTGCTGCCGATATTACGCATGAAGTTGGTCAAACCAGAGACCGAATCGCTCTTCTCCTGCGGAACGCCAAAGTAGGAGGCGGTGATGGCCGGAACCAGAATGAAACCCAGCGGCGCGTACTGTAAAAGCATGATGACCGAGGCCGTGCCAAAGCTGATATTCAACGAGAGCAGCTTGGTGGAAATGTATAAGCCGGTGGTCGAAATAAACCAGCCAAAGGCGATCAAGTATTTTGCCGGAATCTTTGAGGTGAGCGCTCCGATAACGGGCATGGTGACCATGATCAGAGCCGCTCCGACAGAGACCACAAGCCCTGCCTGCTCGGCGGTATATCCAACCAGAATCTGCAAAAACTGCGGCATCAGAACGGTGGAGGCAAACATCACCGCACCGGCCAGAAACATCATCAAGCTGGTGCTGGAGAAGTTGAAGATGCGGAAGAGTTTTACATCGACAATGGGCTGCTTCTGTCGCCACTCCCAGACAACCAGAGCACTGAGGCAGATCAAGGAAGTTATGACCAGCGTTGTGATGAAGCGCGAACCGAACCAATCGTCTTCCTGGCCTTTATCCAGAAAAATCTGAAGCGCGGAAACGCCCAGCACCAGCAGCGAGAAGCCAACATAGTCGAAGCGCAACTCGCGCGGCTTGAAGCGCACCAGGAAGGGAGGGTCTTCGACCACTTTGTAAGTCAGAATCAAGGCTAGCAGCCCTACAGGAATGTTGATCAGAAAGATCCATCGCCAGGAGTAGTTATCGGTAATCCAGCCGCCCAGCGTGGGGCCCAGCGCCGGAGCTACCACCACCGTAATGCCATAAAGCGCAAAGGCGGCTCCGCGCAGCCGGGCTGGAAACGAATCCGCCATAATGGCCTGCGACATGGGCTGCAAGCCGCCGCCGCCCGCACCCTGAATAGCGCGGGCGAAGAGAAGAACACCCATGCTGGGAGCGATGCCGCAAAGAAAGGAACTCATGGTAAAAAGCGCAATACAGATCATGAAAAACCGCTTGCGGCCCAGGGTGCTTGAGATCCATCCTGTGATGGGCAAAACGATGGCGTTAGCCACCAGGTAGGTGGTCAGCACCCAGGTAGCTTGATCCTGGCTCGCGCCCAGATTGCCGGAGATGTGGGGAAGCGCAACGTTGGCGATGCTGGTGTCAAGCACCTCCATAAAGGAGGCTATGGCCACGACCACGGCCACGACCCAGGGATTGAAGGAAGGCTTCCAAGCTGCTTGCGGTCGTTCGTCGGCCAAGATCTTCCTCCGGGGCTCAATTAATTATAAAACGAAACGAATTGTTTCGTATATGATGGAACTGTTCTTGAATTTGGTGGGTGCTATGAGCGGAAAACTCGCTGGAACCCGGACCAAACGCGCTGCCGGAAGACCGCGCAGCGAAGCCTCGCGCGCCTCGATCCTGACTGTGGCTTTTGCGTTTCTGCGCAGCAAGCCAGTGCCCGCCATCTCCACCGTCCACATTGCGCGCAAGGCCGGCGTCAGCACTGCTACGGTTTACCGCTGGTGGCCAACCAAAGAAGCTTTGCTGCTGGATGCCTTTTTGAATGCCGTGAACCACGAACTTGTGCTCACCGATGAAGAATCCCCCATGATGCGGCTGCGCAAGTACTTTCTACAGATCGGCAGATTTTTCACCGGCGATAACGGCATTGTTGCCGCGCGTTTGCTTGCGGCCATTCAGGACGATCCAAAACTGCACACCCAGTTCATGGAGCGCATCTGCACGCCGCGCGAGATGGAGATTCGAGCCATTGTGCAAAAGGCGATCGAACTGCGCCAACTGCCCGCTGAAATGGAAGTGAGCCTCTTTCTGGATATGATTCTGGGACCGCTGCTGGCGCGGCTGCTCTTCCGCCATGAATTGATCGACGAGCCGTTTGTCGCCGCTGTTTTCGACCAGGCCGTAGCGGGCGCTGTCGCGGCTTCAGGCGCAACAATCGAGACCGAAAAATCGAGATTCAAAAAATAGTGAGTGTTTGCACTGCCATTTCGTCTGGTTCTCATTGAGAATGGAACTGTGAACCTGAAAACCTGCGTCCTCCTTCTTCTGCTTTTTTTTACGACTTGCCTGGCTTCTGCCCAGTCGCTCTCTCAATCGCTCACGGTGCATGCCCCCTTTGCGCCGGAGACCTACCAGCCGCTCGACGGACACCAGCGCTGGGAGCGCTGGATCAACGAAGACGGCCGCAGCGGTGCCCTTCACATCGAGTCCATCGGAACCGCCGCGTACCTGCAGACCTTCAATGTTCCCGCCGAATGGAACCGAAGCTGGGGCGGATTTGCCCGCCGTCTGGGCAGCAGTTACGGCAGCAATATAATCCAGAACACCATGCATGAGAGCTTTGCGGCCGCCGAGGGCACCGATCCGCGCTACTTTGCCTGCGCCTGCAAGGGCCTCTTCCGCCGCGGCGGCCATGTAATCAAGATGAGCTTTCTGACTTACAACCACAGCGGAAACCTGACGCTGGACCTGCCGCAGATCACCAGCATCTATGGCAGTTCGATGATTCAGGCTATGTGGTATCCCAGTCACTACACCGCGCTGGTGCAGGGTGTTCAAGCTGGGCATATCGAGGCTGGCTTTATCGGCACTGAACATCTGGTGCAGGAGTTTTCTCCTGAGCTGAAGCGCTTCTTTCATCTGCGCTGGTAAAAATCCAGGGATCAGGGATTAGGGATCCGGGAACAGAGATACACGGTACAATGCTCTCAACCAAGGAGGTTTTATGCGCAGGATTCTTCTCGCTGTTCTTGCTCTGGTCTTCTCCGCTTCAATAGCCGCTCCGCTGACGGCTCAGGGCGCGCCGCCGCAGGGCTCGGCCGATCAGCCATATACCGTCGAGTACTACTACAAGTGCCAGTGGGGCCATCAGGCGGAGTTTCTCCAGCTCTTCCTCAAGAACCACTACCCGCTGCTCAAGAAGATTCAATCCACGGGCCGCATTCTTTCTGTAAAAATCGAATCGCCGACGATCCATGTCTCAGAAGAACTGCGCTGGGATTATCGCGTCACCATTCGCTACAAGAACTCCACCCTGGCCACCACCGCCAACCCCGACGAAGAGGCCTTCATCAAGGAGCTATGGCCCGATCAGGCGACTTATCAGAAGGAAGAGCAGCGGCGCTTTGAGATTCTGCTCGGCCACATCGACCTGCCGATCACCGACATTACCCCTGCGCCATAAGCAGACCCTATACAGGGTCGGTCTGGCTAGCCTCTTGGCTATAACAGGCTGCGAAAAAACTCAATTGGATGAAGGGTACGGGCTTTAGCCCGTACATAACCACTGCTTTATCAACGCCGGCTTTAGCCGCCGAGGGAATTCTCAGCCATTTCTGTCGTTAAACTGGCCTTTTTCCGCAGCCTCTTTAGCCCCTGCGGGATGTTTTTTGGGCTTTCGATGGGCATTCTCCCTTTTTCCGCAGCATCGATAGCCACTCCGCGCTCACGAGACCGTTTCGGCGGACTCGACCGTCAGCGCCACGGCCGTGCAACTCCGGTTCATGTTGCAACAACCCTTCCCAAATGCCGAAAAATCCTAGATGATGGAGATGTAATCCATCGCGATCAGGTCAAGTGATTGGTTTTCGCGTTCGGCACTGGCCGCCGCAAGCAAGGGCCAGTAGCAGTCGCTCTTTATCAAGCTAGACAAGCTGGAGACCTTTCTTCATGTACAAGATTGTCGAAGCCCGCGGCGTCGGCCTCAATATCAAGCAATTTACGATTGAGGCGCCGCGCATTGCCCGCAAGCAGCAGCCGGGGCAATTCGTCATTCTGCGCCTTCGTGAAAAAGGCGAACGGATTCCGCTCACCATCAAATCCTCCGACCGCGCCGCAGGCACCGTCACCATCGTCGTACAGGGCATTGGCAAAACGACCCAGTTGTTGAATTGCCTTGAAGCCGGCGACTCGATCCTCGACATTGTCGGCCCGCTCGGCAAGCCATCGGAGATTGAGAACTTCGGGACAGTTGTGATTCTTGCCGGCAGCGTGGGCACGGCCATGGCGCTGCCCACGGCCAATGCGCTTAAAGCCGCCGGCAATCACGTCGTCTTCATTGAGGGCGCGCGCAATACGGAGATGGTCGTCTTTGAAGACGAGGTGCGCCAGGCCAGCAGCGAGACCTATATGATGACCGACGACGGCAGCTACGGCGAGCAGGGCCTAGTCACAAAGAAGCTCGATGAATTGATCGCCGCCGGACGCAAGATCGACTTTGTTCTTGCCGTGGGTCCGGTACCGATGATGCGCGCCGTTGCCCGCGTTACCGCGCCGCTGGGCATCAAAACCATGGTCAGCCTCAACTCCATCATGGTGGATGGCACCGGCATGTGCGGCGGCTGCCGGGTGCTGCTGGGCGAGACCAGCAAATTCGCTTGCGTCGACGGTCCGGAGTTCGACGCCTCGCTGGTCAACTTTGAGGTTTTGATGCAGCGCAACGCCATGTATAGAGAGAAGGAGTGCCAATCGCTCCAGCATTTTCAGGAGCACAAGCTAGAGGAAGTGGCCGAGTTGCGCGCCGAGCTTGCCGCGGGAGAGAAACATTATGTCTGAAGAATATCTTCTTCCGCGCCCCGCCAAGAATTACCTTCCTCTGAAGGATCGGATGAAGATTCCGCGCGCGCACATGCCGGAGCTCGACGCCCGCGTGCGCAGCGGCAACTTTGCGGAAGTGAATCTGGGCCTGGCAACAGGAGCGGCGCTCACCGAGGCCTCGCGCTGCGTCGAATGCGCCAAGCCGGGATGCGTCGTCGATTGCCCGGTGGGCGTGCAGATCAAATCGATCGTCGCCCTGATCCATGCCGGAGACTTTTTGGCGGCGGCGGCCAAGCTCCGCGAAGACAATGCGCTGCCCGCCATCACCGGCCGCGTCTGCCCGCAGGAGAATCAATGCGAGGGCGGCTGCGTGCTGGGCAAGAAGGGCGCGCCGGTCGCCATCGGCAACCTCGAGCGCTTTGTGGCCGACTTCGAGCGGAATAGTGGTCAGCTCGGCCTGCCCGCTAACGCGCCGGCCACGGGCAAGAGTGTAGCCATTGTCGGCAGCGGGCCGGCTGGTTTAAGCGCGGCTGGAGATTTGATTCAGAAGGGCCACCGCGTGCGCGTTTTTGAGGCACTGCATGAGATCGGCGGCGTTCTCGTCTACGGCATTCCGGAGTTCCGCCTGCCCAAATCCATTGTCCGGGGCGAGGTGGACAATCTCCGCCGCATGGGGGTCGAATTCGAGACCAATGTTGTTGTCGGCAAGAGCGTCACCATCAACGAACTGATGGATGAGGAGCACTATGACGCGGTTTTTGTCGCCACTGGCGCGGGTTTGCCGGTCTTTCTCGGCGTCGCCGGCGAGCACCTCAACGGCGTCTACTCCGCCAATGAATTTCTTACGCGCGTAAACCTGATGCGCGCCTATGACTCTGAGTTCGACCAGCCGGTATACGACTGCCGCGACCGCGACGTAATAGTGGTGGGTGGCGGCAACACGGCCATGGACGCCGTGCGCACAGCCAAGCGCCTGGGCGCGCGGACGGCAACACTGGTCTATCGCCGGTCTGAGGCGGAGATGCCGGCCCGCGCCGAAGAGGTCAAGCACGCTCGCGAGGAAGGCGTCGAGTTCCGCATGTTGACCGCGCCCATCGCCTTTCTCGGAGACTTGAAGGGATCGCTCACCAGCGCCCGTTGTGTGCAAATGGAACTGAGCGAGCCGGATGAAAGCGGTCGCCGCCGCCCGGTCGAGATTCCCGGCTCGGGCTTCAATCTGGCTGCCGATGTAGCAATCATCGGCGTCGGCACCACCGCCAATCCGCTGATTCAGAGCACCACTCCAGACCTCAAGACCAACCGCCGCAACTACATCGTCGCCGATGAAAAGTCCATGCGCACCAGCAAGCGCGGCGTCTTTGCCGGCGGCGACATCGTCACAGGCGGCGCAACCGTGATTCTGGCCATGGGCGCCGGGCGCAAAGCGGCCGCGTCGATCCATGAGTTCCTGACGAGCGGCGAGTGGTAGAAGCTGATCTCCCGCGCAGTCTTGAATGGCGTGGAATCTGGATATGCGGAGACCGCAACAAATGACGGCAATTCTTTCGCGAGAAGACGATGGCTTTGTTGCCTTGTGCCCCGATTTGGACATCGCAAGCCAGGGCGCCACGATTGAGGAGGCGCGCGCCAACCTTGTCGAAGCCTTGACGCTCTTTTTTGAGACCGCCTCTTCTTCAGAAATTGCGCAGCGGCTGCATAGCGAGGTCTTTGTTACCCAAGTCGAGGTGCCAGTTGGGTAGATTGCGGGTTCTCTGAGGCACCGATGCCTGATAGATTCTCGAAGGGTACGGATTTGTCGCCGTACGAAAGCGTGACAGTCACCGAATCATGCAGTTGCAAACGGAGTGGACAACCATCACCGTTCCCGTTCCGCTCCACAATCCACTCATGCGCGGTATTCTCCAGAGCATCATCCGCCAATCCGGCCTCGACAAGTCGCTATTTGAATGCTTGTAGACATAAGTAAAACATACAAAGATCTGAACCTGCCAACTCTTGCATACGCCACCCGGAATTGGAATATTCACGGCGTCCTGATTACGACCTCGTTCAAGGGTCTGATATGAAAATTCAATTTGTGGATCAACCCAGTCACCATGGCATTGGCGAGAGTTCCTGTAATCGTTGCTACACTCCTACAGCAGCCAGTTTAATACGGTAGAGTTGAGTGGTGAACGGACTTCTCGTTATCGATAAACCGGCCGTCATGACCAGCCACGATGTGGTATACCGGCTGCGCAAGATCACCGGCGAACAATCCATCGGCCATCTGGGCACACTCGACCCCATGGCCACCGGCGTCCTGCCTCTGCTGCTGGGCAAATTTACCCGCCTGGCGCAGTACTTCTCATCGGCGGAAAAGAGTTATAGCGGGACGATCCGCTTTGGCTTTGCGACGGACACTTACGACGCTGAAGGCCATCCTGCAGGGCCTGACTGCCAGCCGGCGCTGACGCTGGAGCGGGTGCGGGCCGTAGCGGCCCGCTTCCACGGCGAGATGCAGCAGATGCCGCCGGCCTACTCGGCAAAGAAAATCGGCGGCAAGCCCGCCTACAAGCTGGCCCGCGAGGGCAAACCAGTGGAACTCAAGGCCGCGCGGGTTCAAATTGCCTCTTTTGCGATTACCGCGCTGGATGGGGCAGAAGCCAGCTTCACAATGGCCATCAGCGCCGGTGGTTATGTACGCTCGGTGGCCCATGAATTGGGTCAGGATTTGGGCTGCGGAGCGCACCTGAGCAGTCTACGACGCACCCAGGCCGGTGTCTTTACGCTTGCCGGGGCGCATACGCTGGACGAATTGGCGGCATTCTCCGGGAACGTTGAAGCCTTGGAAGCGCTGTGCGTGCATCCGCGCAACCTGCTGCCGGAGATGCCCGCCGTAACAGGAGATGAGCAGAGTCTGGGACGCCTCCGTAACGGCGCGCAAGCCAACCTGCCGGAATTCTCGCAGGCGCCGCTGGTTAAGGTCTTCGCCGGGCAGCGTGAACTGGTAGGCATTGCCAAGCGCGTTGCCGGAACACTCTTTCAGCCGGTGGTGGTGTTGGGGTAAAACTGACGACTGACTACTGGCCCTTGCGCAACAGAGGCGCAAGCGCCGGCAGCAGCGTCCGGGCGATGATCTCGGACCCTTTCGCCGTGGGATGAATGCCGTCGGCCTGGATGGTGCCTGGAACGCCGGCCAGCTCTTCATAGAGCATCGGTACAAAGGCAACTCGGTGCTTCTGGGCAAGATCACTGAAAATCTTCTCAAATTGCCGGATGTAGTCAGGTCCATAGTTGGGCGGCAGAGTGATACCGGCAAGTAGAATTTTTACGTGCGCGCCCTCAAAGGCCGTCAGCATCTGGTCAAGATTGCGCCGGGTCTGCTCCGGAGGCAGGCCGCGGAGCCCGTCGTTGCCTCCGAACTCCACAATGACCACGGCCGGATGCAGGCGCAGTATCGAAGGCAGCCCGGCTACCGCGTCTTTGGTGGTAGCGCCGCTGGTGCCTTGATTTACGACCTCGTAGTGGTAGCCGCGCGCATCCAGGTCGCGCTGCAAGGCTTCGGGGTAAGCCTGCCTGGATTGCAGCCCGTAACCTGCTGTAATGCTGTCGCCATAACAGACAAGTAGAGGCCGGCCCACACCGGGCCTTTGCGCAAGCGTGGCCGGAGCAGCCAGAAGAACCAGCCAAAACGAAACAATCAGTCTGCGGGAAACGTACACAAGAGTAGTGTAGCGAATGGTGCCAGGCAAGGCTCGGGAATCTGGGAGGCGGTTGAAGTGATCGAAGTTCGGGATGCGAAGAAGTGGATTCAGAATGGCGCGCGGCGGGTGGAGATTCTCAAAGGGATTTCGCTGACGATTCCGGCCGGGCAATTTATCGCCATTCTGGGTGCCAGCGGCAGCGGCAAGAGTACTCTGCTGGGCCTGCTGGCCGGCCTCGACACGCCCAGTTCCGGGGAGATATTCCTCGACGGCATGCCGATCCACAACCTGGCCGAGGCGCAACTGGCCGCGGTGCGCGGTGCCAAGATCGGCTTCGTATTTCAGTCCTATCAACTGATTCAGACCCTTACAGCGCTGGAAAATGTTCTGCTTCCTTACGAGTTGAACGCGGAAGGCAGCGGACTGGATAAGGCGCGCCGCTTGCTGGACGAGGTTGGCCTTGCCGAGCGCATGGATCATTATCCGGTGCAACTGTCCGGCGGTGAGCAGCAGCGAGTGGCGCTGGCCCGCGCCTTTGTCGTCGAGCCGCCAATTGTGATGGCCGATGAGCCGACCGGAAATCTCGACTCCGCGAATGGCCGCCTGGTGCTGGATCTCTTGACTCAGCGTAACCGCAAAGCCGGGACGACATTGATTCTGGTAACGCACGACCCCGAGGTAGCCAGTAGTGCCGACCGCAAGATCGTTCTGCGGGATGGCCTGATTGTCGAAGACAGCTTGCCTTACACCCAGTTGCCGGCAATTGCGGCATTCCATCAGGAGCAGGCACAAAATGGCTAAGCGCGCGTTGAGTTGGAAACGGGCCGGGGCCATCGGCTGGCGGGATCTGCGCTCTGCTCCGGGCAAATTCGGCTTCGTGGTTCTCTCGGTTGCCATAGGCGTGGCGGCACTGGTCGGGGTGCGCGGCTTCAGCGACAGTTTCCGGCGCTCGCTCTCCACCGAGGCGCGTTCGTTGATGGCCGGCGACCTGAGTGCTCGCATCTTTCGCCAGTCTACCGCTGAGGAAAGAGCCAAGCTGGCCTCCATTCTGAATCAGGGTGGAACTCGGACGACCTGGGTGACGGAGACGGTCTCAATGGCCTCCGTTCCGCCTGACCCGCAGCCGCTGCTAGTCTCGCTCAAAGCCGTGGACCCGGCCGAGTACCCCTACTACGGCAAAGCCGATCTAGATCCGGCAATGACTCTGGACCAGGCCTTACAAGGCGATTCTGCCGTCGTTGCCGAAGAGTTTCTTTTCCGGTTGAATGCCCGCGTGGGCCAAACGCTGCGCCTCGGCGGAAGAGATTTCCGCATCAGCGCTGTGTTGCAACAGGAGCCAGATCGCTTAACGGCCAGCGCGGGACTCGGACCTCGGGTGATGATCTCGCAGGCGGCGCTGGCGCGAACGGGTCTGCTTGCGCCGGGCAGCAGGGCCAGCCAGCGGCTTCTGGTGAAGCTGCCTCTACAAGCAGATCTGGCCGGGCTGCGTAAACAAATCGAAACCGTACTGCCCGATGCACAGGTCATGGACTACCACGAGGGCAATCCAGGCCTGAACAAGGGGCTGGAGAATGCAACCGCGATTCTGAGCCTCATCTGCCTGGTAGCCATGGTGCTGGGCGCGATTGGCGTGGCCATGGCCATGCACGCGCATCTGGAGCAGCGCATGGATATGCTGGCGATTCTGAAGGCCTTAGGCGCAGGATCCCGCGATCTGCTGCGCATCTTCCTCTTGCAAACATTGGGGCTAGGCTTGGCCGGAGGAGTGCTGGGCGTGGCTGCGGGCGTGGGCGTGATGGCCGCGCTGCCGGCGGTATTCGGCAATCTGCTGCCAGTTCATGCGACGCTGGAATTTCCCTGGCGGTCGATTGCGGCTGGGCTCGGAACCGGCCTTTTGACGACGCTGCTCTTCTGCCTGCCGCCGCTCCTGGATGTGCGCGGAGTGAGGCCGGTGCTGGTGCTGCGCAGGCTGGTCGAGGCTGGGCCACCGGGCTTCAGTGGCTGGCTGGCCGCCTGGTGGGCGCGCCGGCTGCAATTGGGGTTGGCTGCGCTGGTGGTGGTGGCGCTGGGAGCAATCGCCTGGGCGCTTTCTGACTCGGCCAAAGTGGGCGGCTGGTTTGCACTGATCTTCACCATCGCTTTGGTCGTTTTGCTGCTGCTGGCATTTGTGACGCTGCGAATTCTGCGCTTTTTGCTTGATCGCGTTCGCTTGCGGCTGCCTTCTTTTCTGCGTCACGGCCTTGCGAATCTCTACCGGCCCGGCAACCAGTCGGCGGCGGTGATGGCCGCGCTGGGTACAGGCGTGATGCTTATTCTGGCGGTTTTCCTGATGCAGTCGGCCCTGCTGCGGGATTTGCGCGAAACAGCCTCGCCCACATTGCCCAATCTCTTTCTGATCGACGTAACCACTGACGAAGTTGCGGGCGTGAAAGAGTTTTTTACGCATCAGCCGGGCGTGAGCCAGAAGCTTGGTCAATCTCTGGACCTGATGCCGGTCGTGACCGGGCGATTTATCTCCCTCAACGGCAAGCCGGTGGAGCAGCTTAAAGGCGAGCATTTTCCTCGGCAATTGCTGGAAAACGCTCGCCTGACCTGGGCCGATGCGCCTCCCACTGGCGACAAAGTAACGCAAGGCAAATGGTGGACCGATGCGAGCGCTGCGGAACTTGCTGTCAGCGACAGTGTAGCCCAGCGGCTGCATCTGGCCGTGGGCTCAACAGCGGAATTGGAAGTGGGTGGCACTGAGCGCACCCTGAAGATTACCGCAATCTACCGCGCCGATGGCCAACACCTCGGAGGCCAGGTCTCGTTTGTTCTGCCTTCAGACCAGATCAAAAACGAGCCGGCCACATGGTATGGCGGCGCGCATATCGCTCCCAAGCAAGTGGCGGCAACCGAGCGGGCGCTTTTTGCGGCCTACCCGACGGTGACGGTGATCAATCTGGCCGATGTGCTGGAGCGGATTGAGAGCGTGGTGGATCAGATCACGTTTGTGGTGCGTTTCTTGGCCGGCTTCTCCATCTTCGCGGGGCTGACGATTCTAGCTTCCAGCATTGCCGGCACGCGCTTCCGCCGCATGAGAGAGGCCGTGGTGCTGAAGACGCTGGGCGCCACGCGGATGCGCATCGTCCGCACCTTTAGCGTCGAGTTCAGCGTACTGGGATTGCTGGCGGGCTCGGTCGGAGTAGTCTTTGCGAATCTGCTGACGCGGGTGCTGCTGAAAAAACTTGAGGTCGCCTTCCACGTAGAGTGGAAGGCGACAATCTTTGCGCTGCTGGGGACGGCGATTCTGGCTACGGCAACCGGATGGATTGCGAGCTACCGGATTCTCGGGCTGCGACCGCTGGAGGTATTGCGCGAGGAGTAACCCTCAGCCCATCTCGACTTCAACCTGATTCTCTGCCAGTAACTTTTCGACCGGAATGAAGTTCCCTTCCAGTAGCTCTCCGTTGAGCAGCAGGCGCTTCACGCCCTTCTGCACACCTGCTGGATTTTCCACTTCTACTGAAATATTTTTACCGCGGAAGACGCGAGTAACTTTGAATCCCTTCCAAGCAGCAGGAATACAGGGATTAATTCTGAGACCGTCGTATTCGGGCTGAATGCCTAGTATGTACTGCGTTGCGGCAAAAAACGACCATGTCGCCGAACCACTCAGCCAGGGAACCCGCGATGCGCCGAAGCGTGGGCTGTACTTGCTGTGCGTGAATTGGCAATAAACGTATGGCTCAATCTGCCGCACCTCGGCGCGCGGGTTATAAGCGGCCGGCAGATAAGCTCTGAAGTACTCATAGGCAAGATCTCCGTGCCCCAGAAGCGTCTCGGCAATCACCGCCCAACCCTGTGTGTGCGTAAAGATCGCCCCGTTTTCTTTCAACCCCGCATTGAAGAGCGCGGCTCGCATCACATGAAAATCGGTCTCAATGTAAGGCGGGTCGCAGATCATCAGGCCATACTCCGTTGCCAGCCGCTCATGCACCGACTGCATCGTTCGCTCAGCGCGTTCGGTATTGGCGTGTCCGCTGATAAGCGCCCACGATTGCGGATTCAAAAATATCTTGCCCTCGCTGCTTTCCTTCGAGCCAAACTTGAAGCCGTCTTCGCGGTAGGCGCGCAGATACCATTCTCCGTCCCACGCTTCCTTTTCGAGTTGGCCGTCCAGCTTCAATAATTCTGAGGCCGCCCACTTCCCTTCCCCCGCCGCTTTCAGAAGCTTGCAAATCTCCAGATAAATCGCCAACGCGTAACGCAATTGAAAAGCCACAAAGGTCGATTCTCCTTTGTGGCCCAGGCGAATGCAGTCGTTCCAATCGGCAGACAAGCCGCAGGGCAGGCCATGCGCTCCGGATCGTTCCACATTGAACTCAATTGCCCGCTTCATGTGGCCCAGCACCGTATCTTCGCCCTTGTCGGCATACGGCAGAACCTTGCTGTAGAAGCTCAGATCGCCGGTTTCTTTTACATAAGCGGGAATCGCATTGAAGAGCCACAAGCAATCGTCGGAGCGGTACTCTTCCTCGCGCGGTGCTATCTCCAGTCCCGGATGATGATCGAACTGCCGCACCACCGGCATAGCCCCGCCGGTCGAGACCTGCCCGGTAATCATCAACTCCAGCCGCTGGCCCGCCTCATCGGCAATGGTGTGCAGTACGCCCAGCATATCCTGAACCGTGTCGCGGAAGCCCAATCCATCGCGCTCACCCGCATAGATTAAACTCGCAGCGCGCGACCATGCATACGTCATCAGGCAATTGAATGGGCCCCACATATTCAGAGTGCTATTCAATTCGGCGTCTGGCGTCTCCACGGTAAGTCCGCCGATGCGCCCGTGCCAGTAACTCTTCAGCTTGGCAAGTTCTTCCTCGACTTTCGCCAGACTGGCAAACTCTGCCACTGCGGCCTTGCCCTCGACGCTGCCGCGGCCGATTCCCATCAAGACAAGAAATTCCTTAGTCTCTCCGGGAGCTAGAACGATCCTGGCTTGCAGCGTGCCGCAGGCATTGTCGCCAACGGCCAGAGAATTCGTGCATTTTCCCGCCTCCACCACCGCTGGATTGCCGTAACCTTTATAAGTTCCGAGAAAGGCTGTGCGGTCTGTGTCAAAACCAACAATCTCCGCGCCCACCAATGCCTGAAAGGTATGACGCCCCTGGTCCTTCTCCGCAAAGTTATCCGGCATATTCGGGATATTTACGTTAGTCCCGTGGTCGATGATGTTATCCTCGACCTCCATCTTCACCGTGTGCTGCGTATATTGCAGATTGATCAGATCGTTCCACGCATCCCAGTTGCCCGCATATTCCACATAAGTAAATGCGCTCAACTCGCGCTGCCTTCCGCTCAAATTAGTCAGCTTTACATGCCAGCACTCGAAGCTCTTTCCCAGCGGCACAAAATAAGTCGTCTCCGATTGAATACCGTCGTACTCCGACGCGATAACCGTGTATGCGCTGCCGTGGCGGCATTCCGACTTGTACCGGTCCAGCGGCTTGCCCACCGGCTGCCAGGATGCCGACCAGTAATCCTTGCTCTCATGGTCGTGCAGATAAATATAGCGGCCCGGTTGATCCATCGGAACCGCATTGAAGCGCAGCCGCATGAAGCGGCCCAGAGCAGCCGATTTATAGAAGCTGTATCCGCCGGCATTATTGGTGATAATGGCGCCATATTCCGTCGAGCCTAAATAATTACTCCACGATCGGGGAGTATCTGGGCGAGTTATCACATATTCTTTCCGTGCGTCGTCAAAATATCCGAATTGCATGGAATATTTTTCTCCTTCTTTCTTGAAATATGCTCAAAAAAAGCGAACAGTCCGGGGCGCCCCACGAACTGCATCGCTCCCATCGATTCTCTCTCTCGTATCGTGCGCTTAAGAAAGCGCGACAACTTCAGCACAGGTTTGCCGCTCCTGCAATTCGCCCTGCAGCTTCTTCATCCTGGCCTCGTTGAGCGGATAGAAGAACATGCCCAAGCCGGTAAGCAGGAAGCCAACAGCAGGTATAACCGTAAAGAGCAGCAGGATACCATGCAAGGCATGAGGCGTCTGCGCGACGCTGGCCTGGTAGCCAAAGTTTGCCAGCAGCCAGACGGCGACCGGCCCGCCGATGGCCCAGCCGAGCTTGTTGGACATACCCGCCGCGGAGAAGACAAGGCCAGTGGCGCGGCGTCCAGTGCGCCATTCGGAGTAGTCGGCCGAGTCGGCGAACATGGCCCAGAGCACGGCGGAAGTTGGCCCGGTCACTGCGCTATAAAGCACCTGAAAAACGAACATCAGCGCAATCTGTTCCGGCCTCACCCAGTAAGAAACGACAAGAAAGACGGCACCCAGCACGGCGAGGCCGATGTACGTGGCCTTCCTGCCGGCAAACTTCGTGACATGCTGAATGGCGATTGAGCCCAGAAGCGAGAGCAGTGTTCCGGCAACCATGAAAGCGGCGGCCAGCTTTTCGTTGCCTACATAATACTGGAAGTAATAAAGGATGGCGCCGCTGCGAATGGCCACCGAGCAGACCGTCAGCGTTCCGGTACAGAAGAGGATCAGCCAAGGCACATTGGTCGCCAGGTCGGAAAGATCCCGGCCGACCGATGTTTTCTGCGGTGCCGGCTGTATGCGTTCTTTGGTCAGCGCAAAGGTGAGGAAGAAGAGCGCGGTAGCCGCAACGGCATAAAGGCCCATCGTCAGTTGATAGCCATGGGCCTTGGCGGTGGCCAGCAGCACTCCGCCCATCTCCGGCTTGACCCGCCCGAAGTATTCCACAAGATAAAGCGTGGAATACTGAACGATCAACCCTGCTCCAAAGGCAAACGCAAAACGGTAAGACGAAGCGCTGGTGCGTTCTTGCGAATCGGGCGAGATCACGCCCATCAGCGCCGAGTAGGGAATGTTGATCGCCGAGTAGACCATCATCATCAGACTCAATGTGATGTAGGCGTAGATCAGCTTTCCATTGGGGCTGAAGCCAGGCGTGGTAAAGGTCAGTGTGCTGATGATGCCAAAGGGGATGGCGAACCAAAGCAGGTATGGACGGAATTTGCCCCAGCGCGTTCTGGTTCTGTCGCCCAGAACCCCCATGAACAAGTCGAAGGCCATATCGAAGACACGGGTGAGCAGAAGCAGAATAGCTAGCTTCTTCAGCAATCTATCTTCCAGCGCGGCATCGGGCGTGTAAAAGAAGACGTCGGTATAAAACTTGGTTTGGAAATAGATGAAGGTCATCCAAAACAGATTGGAGGCAGCATCGCCAAAGGCATAGCCGGTTTTCTCGCCAAACGTCAGTTTATTGGTCTTCGGATCCATGAATCCTGTTCCTCGAATACGGCGCTTCTCAGCAAGATATATGAGATGGGCTCATCGGAAGTAAGTACGGCATCTGGCCAAAGTTACGCGGCAGAGCGCAGCCGCCTCCCGCGTGCAAGTATACATGAAAGGCACAACGCCAGATGGTTACGCCGCGCACCGCGAGTGAACCTTGTCTCCTCCCATCGGTTGAGAAAAAAATAACCCATTGGAAGGATGCGGACCGGCAGGCACACCGTTCATGCTTAACGCACCGATATGAAATGTCTTCCCCTTTCCCTGCTCCTCCTGATGACTTCGGCCCATGTGAATGCGCAAGCCGATTCAGCCAGCGCCGCTTCAGGCGGTTTCTTTACCCAGTGGTCGGCGCGCGCCTCCGCCACGCAGGCCAAACAGCCCGGCTGGGCGGTTCCGCTGGTCACCACCACCACTGGGTTGATCCAGGTCGTGCGCACTGACGTCCTTCGCCAGATCGCGCCGGCGCTAACCACCACATGGAACTTCGACAACAGCAAAGGTGTCAACCTGATTCCATGGGCCAACACCGAACTGGCCATTGACCTGCCTCCGTACATCGAACACAACTCAAAGACCAAGGACGGAGCGGGCGACATGTCATTTCTGGGCAAGTACCGTATCACGAGCGGCAATGCGCAGCATGGCAGCTACACGCTAAGCGTCTGGGTGCTGGCCACTATCCCCACCGGCAGCTACAAGAACGGATCGACTGATGCCAGTGTGCAACCCAACCTAGGCGGCGGCAAAGGCTTCGGCAACTTCGACGTGCAATCCTCGCTGGGTGCTACCTTGCCCACTGGCAAGCCTGCCATTACCACCGTTGGCCGCCCAGTAGCCTGGAATACTGTCGCACAGTACCGCGTAGCCAAGCTCTTCTGGCCGGAATTGGAGAGTAACGCCACTTTTTACAAGGGCGGAACAAACGACGGAAAGACGCAGGAGTTTATTACACCAGGGCTGATCTTCGGCAAATGCGGATTGCACCCTTCCGACCCCAAATCGCGTCCCGGCCTGGCCGTCGGCGCGGGTATGCAGATTGCCGCCAGCCACTTTCACAGCTATAACCATGAGCTGGTGCTAACCGCGCGATGGATCTTCTAGACTCTACTTCTTCACAAACTCCACCAGCTTGGGTCCGATCCTATCCGAGCATTGAATCTGAGCCAGATGTCCGCAACCAGAAAAGACTTCTAGTTCCGACTGCGGCACTAAGCCATGCATCTTCTCGCCCTCGCTGAGCGGCGCAATATGATCCTCAGCACCCCACACAATCAGCACCGGCATTTTCAACTCCGGCAGCAGTTTGTCAGTGGTGTCGTTGCCGGTCATCATTGCATCCACAGCCCGGTGAATCACCCATGCTCTGTCGTTGGAAAAGCGCAGAATGTCCCGCGCGATAAACCCCGGAACTTTGGGCGGATTGGGCATCAGCAGCGCGTCCAGTTGGTCGATCTCGGCCGGCGTGTTAGGCGTAAAGAGCCGTGTGTCCCATGTGGGCCTCTGGTAAAGCCCGACCGCGTCGAAGAGTATCAGCCGGCGCACACGTTCCCCATGACGGCTGGCGACAATCTGCGAGATCCATCCGCCCATCGATGTGCCACCCAAATTGACCTGCTTCAACCCCAGTGCATCCATGAAACCCACCACAATCTCGGCCTGATCCGACACAGAATATGAAAAATCGGCGGGCTTTTCGCTGCGTCCAAAGCCAGGCAAATCGGGCCGATAAACGCGAAATCCGGCCTTGACCAAGTAAGCCGTCACGTTGTGCCACTCCTCGGCGCTGCCGCCCAGTCCATGCACCAGCACAATCACAGGTCCGTCAGCCGGCCCTTCGGCAAGATAATGAATGCGATGGCCCGCTACCTGGACTGAGCGGCTCTCCACGCCAGTGACGCACTCCCACGCATATTGAGCTTGATTGATGTAGCTGATCGGCCGCGCCCAGAAGCCCATGCAGGCAAGCAAAATCAGCACAACTACAACCCACAGCAGGCGCTTGATTACTTTCATCTTCCGCTCGACCTTTCTTCCATTCTTCGCCAGCCCGCCTCAATCACCCGCACCGCTACCGGATCAAGACCTAGCGCATCCCACTCGGACCGGTCGACCCAACGCACTGCATCCGCGTCGGAGGACGCCCGCAACACGCCGTCCGTCACACGGCAGAGATAATCGGCAATGACGTAATGGTAGCGGACGCGCTTCTCTTCCCGATGAATACGGTTCACCACTTCAATCAGTTCAATCGGCTCGACTACAAGGCCAGTTTCTTCCCTCACCTCGCGGATCACTGCATCGAGCAACTCCTCGCCGAGTTCAACAAGACCGCCGGGCAGCGACCAATGGCCTTTGAGTGGCTCGCGCCCGCGCCGCACCAGCAGCACCCTGCCCGCTTCAAACACCACCGCGCCAACGCCCACCAGCGGCGCTGCGGGAAACTCTCTTTGCATGATTCCTCCGTGGAAGCTTAAACCTGCGCCATCGAAGCGACCTCTATTCCGTCTCTGCCACCACAACGTACTTGCGCGTTCCTCCATCCGGCATCAGAAATTCATAAGTCCGCTGGTATTCATATGGCCGCTCGGTTTCATCCTTGAATATCCTCGCCTTATACTCCCCCACGCGCAAGAGATCTGTTCGAGCGATCGTATCGGAGAGTTCGTATTCCTTTCCGTCGATGATCACATTCAAGTGCTGCACCCAGATGCATCCAGGGGCGCACGGATCGGCCAGACGCGAGGGTTGCACATGAATAGCAACAGTAAACTGGGTCGGATCAATCTTTTCCTTTGCAGCCCATGTCAACGCGGGCGCAAACAGCAACAACACAAAGATAATCTTTTGCATCTCTTCCTCCGCGTTCAGCTATTGAAAATCCGGCAATCGGACGCAAACCTGCTTTAACGAAATCGTTAAGTTGAGAATATCTTGCGAGCTTCTACATCCGTGTCGGAAGTTGTTCTGGGCAGGATCGTGTAAACAGTGCTCCGCTCGATTTCTTCGCCAACCTGTAACATAGTCAAAGGCCCTAGAGTTTCCAATTCGACGTAGGCAAGCGGGTCGGGATTTGTATAAATCTCAGTAATCGAGCCGTCGTCGGGATACTCGCCTGGACCAGCCTCCGCGTCAATCCGAACCGTGCAATGCTGACCCACCCAAGCCATGCTTAGCGCATCCGAGCCAATCTTGGCGCACGCGGCGCGGTGGCGCGCCAGCGAAAGCAACCGGCCGTCGACGCGCAGGCCTTCCGGCTCATCCTCCATCAAACGCACAAAACCACCGGCCAGCTTCGACTCCTCCGGAAGCAGAAGAAAGACGCGCTCTGGCTCCCGCATTTGAGTAATCGTCCAGACGCTGACCGTGACCGGCACGCCCGCTATCTTGCGATATTCCGTTCTGATCCGCAAAATTGGCTTGACCGTATCCAAATCGACGTGCCGCACTACCTGAATTCCGTAACCCGGATCGATCGTCGAGGTCAACTTGACGCCGTGCTCGGTAACAAGCGCATCGAATGGCCGCGCATCGAATGCCACCGGCGGCGGCCATTCGCGGCCTTGAAACTGTGGCCAGGCCGACTGCGGCGCTGGCCAGCACTTATCGCCGCCAAAGTTAATCCACTCCTGCGTACCCGCCCCCGGCAGTTGCCCATCCAGCGTTCGATTCTCCCAGAAAGCGCCCTCTGCCTCGCCCTTCAGCCGCAACTGCATCACGCGGCCGATTGCGGGAACCACAACTGCCTCGATGCAGCAATTGGCCAGTAAATAGCAATCCGGCCAGCCATGATAGTGGATGCGCGTGACGGAGACGCCAGCCCCTTGAGAATCGATTTCCATTGGTGTGACCGGGGAGTTTTTCAACTAATGCACCTTTCTGGCGCTGGGCTTGGTAACTTCAATCTATTTTATATTTGATTTGGTACTGCAAAAGCGGCTGCCTCCAATGCGGAAAGGCAGCCGCCTTTTATATTCGAGCCAATAAGTTTTACAAGCCCGATGCCTTGATCGCCAATTGCTCGTCGTTGGTGTTTTCTTTCTCGGTTTCCACCTCGCGTTCGGCCAGGTGGTCGTACCATGTGAATTTTAGAATCAGCGAGGTGACAGCAATTACTCCCACCGTGATTGCGACGCGATCGAACTCCTTGATCACGACGTACAGCGGTAGCGCCACCAGCGAAATCTGCCAGACAATTCCCACGGCGATATTGAACATATCGCGGAAGAAGTCCTTGTTGCGCTTGAAGCTGGGATCTTCGGCCAGAACCTTCTTGAGGATCGGCCCCCAGAAGCCCCATGGCCGCACGCGCCGGTAGAAGTCCATCAGCACCGCCTCGTCCTCGGGCTTGGTCAGCAGGGTTCCCAGCAGGCAGCCGACAAGCGAAATTGCCAGCACCAGCGGGAAGACGATTGTGACTTCAAGATTGACCGGATACTTGGCCTGAAAGCTTTGCACAATCGGCAGGCTGTCAAGCAATCCTGGAAAGGCCAGCACCAGCGCGGCTGTAATACCGGTAATCATGCCCCAGAAGTATCCGTATCCGTTAAAGCGCCACCAGTACCACTTGAGAACGTTCGAGGCCGTGTAGCCGCCCCATAGTCCAGAGACAATCCACATCACCACCGAGTTCACGCTGGTAACATTCCATCCAATCAGAACGCCGAGCAGAACCACGGCAAGGGAGCTGACATAGGCGAGCCGCACATAGGTCTTGGGCGCCGCATTCGGGTTGATGAAGCGCTTGTAGATGTCGTTGACAAAATAAGGCGGAGCGGCGTTGACCGTAGCCGCGAAGTTGGACATGAAGGCCGCCAGCAGACCGGCTATGAGGAAGCCCAGCAGGCCGGCGGGAACAAAGCGCCCCAACGCCATGGGCAGCACGGTTTCAAAATCCAGATTTGTGCCCATGGCGCGGAGGTCGGGACCAAAGAACGCCGCTGCCAGCACGGTCAGGCCGATAATGAGAAAGTAGCGGGGCGGAGTCAGCACGATGTTGACCCAGGCGCTCATCATCGAGGCTTCGCGCGGCGTCTTGCTGGAGAGTACGCGCTGCATATCGTAGTTTGGTGCGGGGCCTGCCGCCGAGATCAGGATGCCCTTGAAGAGCAGCATCATCACAAAGAACCCGAACAGTTCGTACTTGTCCTGGGAGATTTTTGCCGTAGCGGCGGGCAGCAAGGTTGCCCAGTCCAGGCCCAGATGCCAGCCGAAGAAGAGATTGTCCCAGCCGGCCGGAACCATCTTGTGCAGCGTCTCCGGAGCCACCTTGGTCATGGCGATAATGCCCACGGCAAAACTGGCGATCGCCAGAATGAAGAACTGGACAACTTCCGTAATCACCACGCTGATCATGCCGCCCTTGATGACATAAACAGCCGTGATGGCAATCAGAATCAGCGCGTACTGGTTGGGCGAAAGATGCCAGGGCAGAAATTCGGCTGCAAACTTGCCAATGCCTTTGAATCCGTAGGTGAAGAACCCGATAATGCTGACAAAGGCGTAGATCACTACTATGATGTGCGACAGTTGCGCGCCCCGCCCGGTCCCGAATCGCGTCTTGATCCACTCCGCGCCCGTCATTACCTTGGAGCGGCGCAGCCATGACGAGAGATAAACCATCAGGAATATCTGGTTGAAGGTCGGCCACAGCCAGGGAATCCACACGCTCTTCAGCCCGTAGACGAACATCCAATAGACCAGCAGCATGGTGCCGCTGATATCGAACATGCCCGAGGCGTTCGAGATGCCCAGCATGTACCAGGGCATTGCATTGCCGCCCAGGAAGTAATTCTGCATGCTCTGCGATGCGCGCTTGGAAACCCAATAGCCGATAAATACCGTGCTCAGCAGGTAGGCCACGATGATAACGAGGTCAACAACATGTAGTTGAAGCATTCCACTCCTCTAATGCCCGCGGGCATCTTTTCTCCGCTTTTCGCGGATGAGATCCTTGAAGCTATTGCATTTCACCCGCCAGCAGGAAAACCAGCGAAGCCTGCCAGTTGATGCAAATCTCATTGCTTGCGTACGAGTCCTGCGTGTCGACGTAATCCTTTGCCGGCGGCAGATTCTTGGGCAGCGCGGCCAGCACATGGTCTTCGCGATTCTTGTTGGGCCCGCCGGATAACAGCCCCGGCCATGCTCCCGGCTGCTTGCCCGACGCGCTGGGCCGGTGATGCGGATGCTGGTATGGGTGCTCCCCCACCTTTGTCACCCACGAAAGCGAAAACGTATTCCGCCCCAGCAGGTAATGCAGATTGTCCCGCGCCGCATCCACAAATCTCGCATCCGGCTGGAAGAGATTGGCCATCAACAGATACATGCCGTATTCGGCCGCAACGCCATTCGAGCCCCATACGTAATCACTGGCCTTCAGGCTCACGTGATAAGGATTGGCGCGCGTCCGCACTACCACTCCGCGCGCTCCCGCTATAGTCCGCTCCTTGATTGCGGCAATCGCTTTCACTTCTCCGCCTTTGCGTGGAGAAAGTGCGTAGCTCCACAACCCCATCGAACCCAGCGAACTCCAGCTCTCTCCCGGAGGCGAATCCAGGCTGGCAAGAAAGTCCGCATAATGGTCCAGGAAGTATTGGTTGAACTGCGCCTCTCCGGTCGTGCGCCAAAGCTCGGCCGCGGCCCAAAGCATTTCACTGCGGCAACTCGCCGCGCCGTAGACGCCGGACTGGATTCCAGGAGGATTATTCTGGATAGTCACATTCGGGTTCTTTTCCGTCCAGGCCCAGGCCCGCCGCGCCGCATCCAACGCCCGCGCGGCAAACTTTGCATCGTAGGGCTGGTACTCGCGCGCCGCAATCGCTCCCACAACCGCCAGATCCCCCGTCGCGCAACTGCTCTTGTAAGGCGGCGAACCGGTCCCAATCACCTCGCTGGGCAGCTTGTCGTCCTCTGGCGCAATGAAGCCCGGAAAGTATCTGCTTGTCTGCTTGTGCCAGGCGCCGCCGTCGGTGTCCTGCATCTTCAGCATCCACTCGATATTCCAGCGCGCTTCATTCAAGATGTCTGGCGTGCCGTTGCCGCTCTCGGGGATATGCAGCGAAATCTTTTTGATCCTCTGCCCATAGATCTCCCAGGTCCATAGCAGCGTACCGGTGGCAATGCCGGAGTTGACCATATAGCGGCCGTAATCGCCCGCATCGTGCCAGCCGCCAATGTTGTCTCTTACGCCGCTCTTGCCGGACGTCGGGTTGAACTCGCCGTGCTGGTGGCAGGCCGGATGCGAGTAGCCCGGAAACTCCGGCCCCAGGTCAACCGCCGTCCCGCAGCGCTGTCCGTAAAAGCCCAGCATCGCCAGCGAATAAGTGCGGTCAAAGACATTCGGGCCAATATCGAAGTCCCAACTGCGCCCCACGCCCGGAATCTCCACATAGTATCGCCCGGCAGTTCGCAGCGCGGAATAATCCGCTGCCTGCACCCTGTCGCCGCTATTCCTGTCCGTCTGAGCCTGAGTCAGCTTCCCCTTGAAAACCGTCACGTTGTCACTGCTGCGCTTGACCTCAAAGCTTGTCCCCGGTGCGCTGACCAGCGCGATCTTCGGGCCGCTCAGCGGATAGCCAACCTGATCCACTTTTATCGATATTTGTGCTGTATTATCGGCCCCAAGCGCTATGCCGGCGGTGCAAAAGAAAAGCCCCGCCACGGCAGCAGCTCTGAAAAACTCTCGACCTGCTTGCATACACCTGGAGGATAAAAACAAAGAACTCGCCATCTCTGTGGTTTCGCATTTCTTGATTGCTGAGGGTATCTTCAAAAACACCAAATCTTCTCACATTCGCGTCAACCTTGGCAACGATCTACGACACACGTGCATCCAGCCCGATCCGCACTGCCGCCAATTCCCTTCCGCCGTCTCCATCACGCCCGCCGGCCGTACCGCTACAGGCCCATGCGTCAATCTGGAACCGCTCAATTCAAAGGACTTTTCAGCATTCGCCAAAGCGTTTTGATAGGCTCCGTGTCGCGGGCTATACTTACCAGAGAATTCCTCGAGGGAGTACGCGCAAATGAAGTTTGGATATTTCGACGATTCGGCACGCGAGTATGTGATTACCCAACCCGACACTCCGCTGCCCTGGATCAACTACCTTGGCTGCCAGGCCTACTTCGGCATCATCTCCAACACCGCCGGAGGCTACTCGTTCTACCGCGACGCCCGCCTGCGCCGCATCACCCGTTACCGGTACAACAATGTGCCGATGGACTTCGGCGGGCGTTACATCTACCTGCGCGACGACGAGAGCAAAGACTTCTGGTCGCCCTCCTGGCAGCCCACGCGCAACACCCTCGAGGACTACACCTGCCGCCACGGCATGGGCTATTCCGTCATCGGCTCCAAGTACAACGGCATTGAGGCGCATACCCGCTACTTTGTCCCGCTCGATGAAAACCTGGAAATCTGGCAGCTCACCGTCACAAACCATCGCACCACCAAGGCCACCATCTCGGCCTTCTCCTCGATTGAATTCTGCCTCTGGGACGCTCAGGACGACGCCACCAACTTCCAGCGCAACTTCAATACCGGCCAGGTCGAAGTCGAAGACGGCGTCATTTATCACAAGACCGAGTACCGCGAGCGCCGCAACCACTTTGCCTACTTCGCCACCTCGGCCAAGGGCGGCAGCTTCGACACCCAACGCGAGGCCTTCCTGGGCCGTTACCGCAGTTGGGACAAGCCCGCCACCGTTGAAGCCGGCCAGCTTACCAACTCCATCGCCCACGGCTGGTCGCCCATCGGCGCGCATCAGGCCAAGCTCGAACTCGAGCCCGGCGAAACCCGCCAGATCGTCTTCGTTCTCGGCTACCACGAGAATCCCGTCGTTGAAAAGTTCGATCCTCCCGGCACTCAGACCATCAACAAAAAGCTCGTCAAGCCGACGATCGCCAAGTATCTCGACCCAGCCCAGGCCGACGCGGCCTTCGAGCAACTGCGCGAGTATTGGGTCAAGACTCTGGGCGTCTTCCAGGTCAATACCCCCGACATTCACACCAACCGCATGGTCAATATCTGGAACGCCTACCAGTGCATGGCCACCTTCAACATGTCCCGCTCGGCCTCCTTTTATGAGTCCGGCATCGGCCGCGGACTCGGCTTCCGCGACTCCAATCAAGACCTCCTCGGCTTTGTCCACATGGCTCCGGCGCGCGCCCGCGAGCGCATCCTCGATCTGGCCGCCACGCAACTGCCCACCGGCGGCGCTTATCACCAGTACCAGCCGCTCACCAAGCGAGGCAATAACGACATCGGCGGTGGCTTCAACGACGATCCGCACTGGCTTATCATCGGCGTCTCGGCCTACATCAAAGAGACCGGCGACTGGAGCATTCTCGACGAGCAGGTCCAGTACGACAACGAGCCGGGTTCTGAAAAGCCCCTCTACGACCACCTCCAGCGAAGCTTTAACTACACGCTGGAACGCCTTGGGCCGCATGGACTTCCGCTCATTGGCCGCGCCGACTGGAACGACTGCCTCAACCTGAATTGTTTCTCCGACACGCCCGGCCAGAGCTTCCAGACCACCACCAACAAGGACGGCAAAGTCGCTGAGTCGGTCTTCATCGCCGGCCTCTTCGTTCATGCCGGCCGCGAACTGGCAGACATCGCCGCCCGCCGCGGGCTTGGCGCCGAAGCCTCGACCTACATTGCCGAAGCTGCCAAGATGGAGTCGGTCATTCTGCAGCACGGATGGGACGGCGAGTGGTTCCTCAGAGCCTACAACGACTTCGGCGGCAAAATCGGCTCCAAGGAGTGCGAAGAAGGCAAGATCTTCATCGAGTCCAACGGCTACTGCACGCTGGCCGGCATCGGCCTTGACGACGGCAAGGCTGAAAAGGCCTTGGCCTCCGTCGCCGAGCATCTAGCCACCAAGCACGGCATCGTCGTTCAGCAGCCCGCCTACACCCACTACTACATTGAGATGGGCGAAATCTCCTCCTATCCTCCTGGATACAAAGAGAATGCCGGCATCTTCTGCCACGTCAATCCCTGGATCATGATTGGCGAAACCCGCCTCGGCCACGGCGATCTGGCGCACGACTACTACAGCCGAATCAACCCCTCGGCGCGCGAGGAGATCAGCGACCTGCATCGCTGCGAACCATACGTCTACGCCCAGATGATCGCCGGCAAAGACGCGCCCAGCTTTGGCGAAGCCAAGAACTCTTGGCTCACCGGCACCGCGGCCTGGAACTACTACGCCATCGTGCAGTGGATTCTAGGCATCCGCACCTCGCTCGGCGGCCTTGAAATCGCCCCTGTCATTCCCAAGAGCTGGCCCGGCTTCACAGCCACCCGCAGCTATCGCGGCGTGGTCTACAAAATCGCCATCGAGCGCCAAGGCGAAGGCAACCAGATCGCTCTAACCGTAGACGGCTCGCCAGTAGCAGGCAACGTCGTGCCCCCTCCAACCGACGGAAGGAAGGAAGTAACAGTCAAGGCGATTCTCAGCTAAAGAGGGACTCCCCGGTCTCCCAAGGAACATCTTCACACCTCCGCCGGAATCATGGTTAGTTCGAAGCC
>CAZDYU010000048.1:0-27870 GCA_964509755.1 uncultured Occallatibacter sp.
CGGAATTCGCGCCCAAGCATGTGAAAACTTACGTTCTCAACCAACAGGTCGCGCCTACGATCATTCAAGCTCTTGGCCTCGACCCCAATGAACTGAAGGCGGTGCAGATCGAAGGAATCACGCCCCTTCCGTTCCTTTTCTAACTCCCGCCGCGTTTCTTGTTCTCTATGGGACGGCCCTCAAAACTGGGGGCCGTCTCTTTTGGTGTCCGGATTGGATTGCGGTGCGGCACGTCTGGGATCGGGGAGCCGGGTAGAGCCTGGACGGTCGCCATTCTTCCCCATGCCGAATCTTCCTCCCTCAACGGGACGGCATCTAGGGCGCTGCCGTATGGTTCATCCTGAAAACGGCAGTTGCAAACCGTCATCCGTGATCTGCATCCAGGTTTGGAGCCTCTGAAACTTGTTGCTTTGCAATCAGGGCACGACTTCAGTCGGGCCGATAAAGCCAATCATATCAACGTTGAGCTTTACAGGCTGCGGAAACACTCAATTGGATGAAGGGTACGGGCTTTACAGGCTGCGGAAAAACTCTTCAGGAGCCCCTGTTCTGAAAGGGCACGACTTTACAGTCGCGGAAAAACTCTTCTGGAGGCAATTCCCAATGGCTTTGTAACCAGGGCACGACTTCAGTCGGGCCGATAAAGCCAATCATATCAACGTTGGGCTTTAGCCCCTGCAAAATTTCGCCCCGGCGAACTACCATGCTTCGGCTTCTTCACGATCATCGATTTTCGACTGCTCCGCACCTCACCCAAATAGTGAAATCGTCAATCGCTGCAAGGAGAAGAAGATAACCAATTCAAGGCTGGATCGACTACCGTTTTTAGGAGGAACCGTTCAGGAACCCGTGCCCACCCCAGGGCAATCGCATTTGAAAATCGACTCGCCCCATCCCTGTGCGGCTTTTTTTTGCGGAGAATTGATTCCCCAGCGCGCACAATAAAAGCAGCGGTACCAGAGGCCCAAATGATCGCCGTCAAAACTTCAGCCCGCGCACTCAATTTCTCCTCGCTGCCCCCCAATTGCTTACTCCTTGTTTCGTCGATTCTTCGCCAAAAGACCCTGCGACCCCCACCCCCCCTACCCATTTTCGCCTCCTCCTATTTTTGTAACTAGCACGATTTGAATAGGTTACGTCCGCAAACTAGTTACCAATCAGTAACATTTTATTGCCTTTTTTGGCCGCTTTTGGCAAAATATGACCCTCTTTTTGCCAAAAGCGCCCCTTTTTTCGCCGATTTCCGCCACTGCTTTCCGCCGGTCATTCTCAAACTCAGGCCTCGCTTCAGAACCTCCAAAACACCTGCCTTTCACCTCTCGCCCAAACTTCAAACGCAATTGCCCTGCGTGCCGGCCGCCTTCATGCGACACCAGAGACGGTAGCCCGCTAAACTGGATTTCAATGTTCGATTCGACCGCAAGCCTTATCGTTGATTGGCTCCGTGAGATTGGCCTGACGGTTCGTCTGGCTGCTCTCGGCGCGGATACCTTTCTTCCCGGCGTCACCATCGAGCCGGGCGGGCTGATCGTAAGCCCGGAGCGGCTGCTTTATCCCGGCGACATGCTGCACGAAGCCGGTCATCTTGCCGTGATGCCGCCGGCGCGGCGCGCGGTGACGGGATCGAATGTGGGCTCGGATATGGGCGATGAGATTGCCGCGCAGTGCTGGTCCTACGCCGCAGCCGTGCATCTTGGATTACCGCCGGAGATTGTCTTCCATCCGGCGGGCTACAAAGGCTCGGCGGAGAAGCTCATCGAGATCTTCAGCGAAGGCAAAGCCGGCGTGCCGCTGCTGCAGTGGATGGGCTTGACGGTAGACGCCAAGCGGGGCGCGGCTGAATCGATTGCGCCCTATCCGCGCATGATTCGCTGGCTGCGCGCGGAGGCGGATTGACCCCGCTTGTCCGGCTGTTTTCAATTTGACTTTCCCGCGGCGCGAACCTAGTATTTACCTATGACAGGTCTACTTTGTTGTCGCCGCTGACGATTGCTTCGTGCGCAAAGGTGGCCTGGGTCTAGAATTCGGATCGAAATTACGGTTCCCTAATGCCCGCGATGCAGCCGCTGCTGCCGCGGGTTTTCTGTTCTTTACGATGAGGAAAAATGACCGAGCCTACTTTAGTTCCTACTCCAGTTTCCACTCCAGTCAAAGAGACCAACGCCCAGCGCGCCGAGCGCCTGAAGCGCGAAAAGAACCCATGGCAGGCCTTTGACGAGGTGCGCGAGTTTGCCCGTCAAGGGCGCTCGAGCGTGCTGCCTGAGTGGGCGGCTTTTTACTTCAAATGGTGGGGCATTTATACGCAGGGCGATGGCGTGGGCGCAACCGGCGGCAAGGGCGGCGAGGGCGTTGTCTCCGACTACTTCATGATGCGCATTGGCATTCCCAACGGCGTTCTCAGCGCCGCGCAGCTACGCGTGATTGGCGAGCTGACTCAGAAGTACGCGCGCAACCTGGCCGACATTACCGTGCGGCAATGCATTCAGCTTCACTGGCTCACCATCGAGTCGCTGCCGGAAATCGTCGATGCGCTGAACGCAATCGGGCTTTCGCCAATCAGCGCCTGCGGCGATGTGGTGCGCAATGTGACCGGCTGTCCGGTGGCTGGCGTGGCCGCCGATGAGCTGATCGATGCCGCGCCGCTGGCAGCCGAAATTTCCAGGCTGCTCAGCGGCAATGCGGAGTTCTACAACCTGCCGCGCAAATTCAAAGTCTCCGTCACCGGCTGCCCCTCGTGGTGCTCGCATCCGGAGATCAATGACATTGCGCTGACCGCGGCCAAGCACGACGGGCAAGTCGGCTATTCGCTGCGCATCGGCGGCGGCCTCAGCAAGGAGCCGCATCTGGCGGTCAGACTCGACGCTTTTGTCCTTCCCGAGCAGGCGGTGCCGGTAGCTCGCGCCGTGGCGGAGATCTTCCGCGAGCAGCAGGGTCTGCGCGAGAACCGCAACCAGGCGCGGCTCAAGTATCTCTTCCTTAAAGAAGGCTGGACAGCGGAGAGCTTTCTTGCCGAGTTGCAGTCGCGCCTCGACTTCAAGCTCCTTCCCGGCGTGCCAGAAATCGTTCCCGACGACATCTTCCGCGATCACGCCGGCATTCATCCGCAGCGTCAGCCGGGCCTGTGTTACGTGGGAGCCTCGGTGCTGCGCGGACGGCTGAGTGGCGACCAACTGCTGGCCGCGGCTGAGCTCGCCCAGCGCTTCGGCTCTGGCGCGCTGCGCACCACAGTCTCGCAGAACCTGATTTTTATCGACATTCCCAAACAGAAAGCCGCGGAATTGGCGCTGGAGTTGGGCAAAATCGGCCTGCAAGTGGATGGATCGAACTTCTGGCGCGGCGCCATCTCCTGCACCGGCACTGAGTTCTGCAAGCTCGCGATCACTGAGACCAAGGGCTTTACCCGCTGGCTGGTCGATGAGCTGGAAGAACGGCTGCCCGGCTTCGACCAGCAGTTGCGCATCAACGTCACCGGCTGCCCCAATAGTTGCGGCCAGCACTGGATCGCCGACATCGGCATCGAAGGCAAGAAGATCAAGCATGAGGGCAAACTCACCGACGCCTACTATTTCTGCCTCGGCGGAGCGGTAGGCCAGCACGCCGCCATAGCCCGCCCGGTAGGCTACCGCTGCCCCGCGCCGCTGGTACCAGAGTCGATCGAGCGGCTGCTGCGCCACTTCCTGGCCACGCGCCAGACGGAAGAGAATCTGCGTGCCTGGTTCCTGCGTCACAGCAATGACGAACTGCGCGCGCATCTGGCCGGTGAAGTTCTAGAGCCAGTAGAACGCGACCTGCCCGCCGGCCCCGTGCCGCACGGCGTGGCCGATTGAGGAGCAAGCGATGAGCCTGTTGCCGGTCTTTCTCAAACTCGACGGACGACGCGGCCTTGTGGTCGGCGCGGGGGCCGTGGCGCTGGAGAAGATCGCCAGCCTGCTCAAGACCGGCCTGCGGCTGCGCGTTGTTGCGCCCGATGCGAGAGCGGAGATTCAGGATCTTGCCAGCCAAGGCCGTCTGGAATGGGCGCAGAGGCCGTTTGAGCCCTCCGACCTCGACGGAATCTTCGTGGTGATTGCAGCCACCGACTCAGCCGAGATCAATGCCCAGGTCTACTGCGCCGCCGTCGAGCGCGGCATCCTGGCCAACAGCGTGGACGATCCTCCGCATTGCGACTTCTATTTTGGTTCTGTAGTCACCCGCGGCAGTTTGCAAATCGCCATTTCAACTGCCGGTGAGAGCCCCGCCGTCGCGCAGCAGTTGCGCCGCGAGATCGATGAGCAGTTGCCGGAAGATCTGGGGCAATGGCTGCAAGAACTGGGCATTCTGCGCCGCGAGGTTCTGGCCACACAGCCGCCCGGCGAGGCGCGCAAAGCTCTGCTGCATCGGCTGGCGGAGCGGCCGCTCTGCGCTTCCGCCACTTGCCCGTCGCGGCTCATGGCGCGTGCGCCGCTTGAGGACTCGAGCACCGAGTCGGAAGGGAAGGTCTACCTTGTCGGAGCCGGTCCGGGCGATCCCGAATTGCTCACGGTCAAGGCTATGCGCCTCCTTCAATCCGCTCAACTCATTCTGCACGACGACCTCGTTCCGCAGGCGATTCTTCGTCTTGCTCCGCCCCAGGCCGAAATTGCAAACGTCGGCAAGCGCTGTGGCGAGAAAAATATCACTCAAGGCGAGATCAATGCGTGGATGATTGCGCGCGCCCGTGCCGGATGCACGGTTCTGCGCCTCAAGAGCGGCGACCCGCTCATCTTTGGCCGCGCCGCCGAGGAGATTGCCGCTTTGACGGAAGCGGGCGTGGCCTTTGAGGTTGTGCCGGGCGTTACCGCCGCGTTTGCGGCGGCCGCGGCTCTCGGCTGCTCGCTCACCAGCCGCAACAGCGCATCGAATGTGATCTTTTCAACCGGCCACCATGCGCAATCGCACAACCGGGCGCCGCTGCCGCAGTTGGAAGACGCTACGCGCGTCGTTTACATGCCGGGTCGCGATCTGCGCTTGCTGGCGCAGCAGTGGCTCGACGAAGGCTTGCCGGCTGACTTTCCCTGCGCTCTGGTTTCCCGCGCCGCGCAGCCAGAGCAGCAGGTCCAATCCACTACGCTTGGCGCTCTATGCGATGCCGCACCCGCCGTTGCGCCAAGCCTGCTTATCGCCGGATGGGCCTTGCTGGAATCTCCGGCGCTGTTGCAATCGGCACAGGAGCCGGTCTCCGTCCACAACTGAAACTCGCAGTCATATCTTCAAAGCAAAAAAAATGGAACGCGGGGAGACGCATTCCATTTCTTCTGAAGCTCGAAGAGAAGCCGAACTTTATCTCTAGCGGGACTTCACAAACTTGTAACGCAGCGCACCTGCCAGTCCGAGAAGGCCGGTGCCGAAGAGGAAAAGCGAGTTGGGCTCGGGAACTGTTGGCGGATTCGTGTAGTCGTATGTGATGTCGACGGTTGCACCGGCGAGTGTCTGGATAGTATCGGTCAGGTTATTGCTGCCGTATGAAATGAAGTTGAATCCGCTGGAAGTCGAGAGAACAAAGTCCAAGTTACCGCTGCCAATAAAGAGGGCCAGTGCAGCCGGTGCTGTATAGGTCTGCGATGCCAAGGCACCGCTCATTGTGTATGGGCCGTAAGGTCCACCACTTGCCCCAGCTGCAAGGGTAATGCCTCCAGTTGGAACTCCATGGACTAATGTGACTGCCGGTGAACTGCCAGTAACCGTAGCGGTGAGCGGAGTCAGCAGACTATCGATGCCAGAACTGGTTGGGTCATCCAGCCAAAGCTGTGTTGTTTCAATTCCTTGAAATGTGGTAGCCGATGCGCCATTGTTCGTAATGCTCAAAAATTGTGTTTGGCCGTTGCCCTGAATGGAGATAGTTACGGAATCAAGTGTGCCGAGTGCGGAGTTGAACTCCTGCAAAAGGGGCGTAACGGGGACATTAGTGAGATCGGTAAGTTGAGTTGGTACCGTTGCCGTGTAGGTTACCGATCCTGCCTGAGCTACGGTGGCCGCAGCGGCAAGCGTCAAGGCAATGAGGGAAGTCCGAAGTATAAATGTTGAGCTGCGAAAGGTTTTCACTTTTCGTCCTCTGTTTTTCTACGGGCCGACCCACGAAATGCCCGTGCGGCGCCAGTCGGTTAAGGTTCTGCCTGGGTGGGGGCTCCAAACATGAACCGGGTTTTGGGGAACAACTTCCGTTTTCCTAGCCTGGAATTCTGCCATTTGCCCACACCATCGGGCAGGCCCGGCATAACTCCGTATCGCTCTGTTATATGCACATCATGGGCCAATCGGCATTCATTGCTCCCATGCCCTTATTTATCCTTATAAAACGCAATATGTGAACAAGATACGCTTTTTTCTGGAATCAATCATTCAGAGCCGTAAAGATCCGGCAAAGGAGATAACTGTGCAACTGTTTGCATAGGCAAGGTAACAGTTTGCCCAAAAGGCAATGGCCCATCATCCGGCTGAAAGGTGATTGCCTGCCAGAAAATCGGTGGTTGAAAAGGGGGCGATGCAAAGGAACTCGGGACGGCATTGTGGGGAGGCCGCTACTCGTCTCCTAGGCCGTGCGTTTGCGACTGCTTCTGTTGTTCGCGCAAAATAATCATGATCCGCAAACCAACTGCGGTGGGGCAGGCGCTCGCTATTCGCTCGCAGAAGGAATGTCGTCTCCCAGGTCAGAAAATCTAGACCTGGGGCACCCGCTTATGCTGGAAGATTGAGATTGCGTAAAACTCCATGGATCCCATCCGCCAGCAGTTTTTCACCAACTCCATGTGTACCCGATTCCAGTCGTGGTGTACCAGGGAATGGTGGGAATCTTGTTGTAACTCTCTTGAATCCAGATGCCGTTGTGATCGTTGAAGTGGATTGCCGCACCCAGCGCTTCTCCGTCGTAGAAGCGGTTCTCGACATGCGGATTTCCTGTAAGACTGGTCAGGCCGGCCTGAATCCAGGTGTACCCGGTAACGGCTTTTGTCCTGGGCAGTCCGAAGTTCTTCATCACGCCCAGCGCCTCGGTGTGCGCTCCGAAATCGGTGTGAAAGAAGCCGTGACTCCCGGCATTTTCATAGGTATAGGCGAAGGTCAATTCGTCGCCAACGGGATTTTTTTTCAGAAACCCGAAGGTGTGTCCAATGCCGATGTTGAGGTTGGCTCTGGTAACCAGTCCCGGGCGATCAAAGTCCGATCCCGGCATGACGAAAAAATCGGTGGAAGTGCCGGTGTCAGCCTGGGGTGCCGGCGCTGGCGTCTGAGCGGTCAACCCGGATGCGGAAAACAGCAAAAGGACAACCAGCACCACGGGAAGAGTGGAAGCTATTGCTGTGATTTTCATTCTCAAGACCTCATGGGAAATTCAATGCGGGTCAGAGTTTTGGAGAGGACGCGCACTGCGTTTATCTATATGTAGCAGCGTACCCATAAGTAAATAATGATGATAAGAGGCGCATTTCTCATGATGCGGAATGACAGGGTAGTTGTTTCATCACAGCAGCGGGACAATGCGCGGATTGAATTCCTCTCCATCGACTTCCAACAAACCTATCGTCACCGGCAGTTCAAAACGCTTTGGCCCGCAGGAGCCGGGATTGAAATAGAGCACGCCTTTACGATGGTAGAAGTTTGGCACATGGGTATGGCCGAAGAGCACGGCGGCAAACTTTCCCGCCGCTGGGTCCAGGTGCAGGGTATTCAAGTCGTGCAGCATGTAAACGTAGCGATCGGCGATCAGCGTCACGTCGGTCTCCGGCAGGTTTGCGCAGGGGCCATCCCGGTCGGTATTGCCGCGGATTGCCGTCACCGGCGCGATCTTTGCCAGCGCTTCCAGCACCGAAGCCTTGCCGACGTCGCCCAGGTGCAGAATGCGCTCTACGCCGGCCAGCGCCGCGACGAGTTCCGGGCGGAAGAGTCCGTGGGTATCGCTGACGACACCAATCTTCATTGAATCTCCCCGGTGTGGAATCTCAGGCCAGCAGCGCCGTGACCTTGGCCATCTCCTCGCTGATTACGATCTTCTGCGGGCACTTTTCTTCGCAGAGGCCGCAGGCAATGCAAGCAGTGGAGCGCTGTTCCTCTTTGAGAAAGACCTGGTATTTGAAGCGCGCGCCAGAAACATCGTCAAAGAGGTGGGCGTAGTTGAAGAATTCAAAATTGGCTGGAATGAATACGCCGTTGGGGCAGGGCATGCAGTAGCCGCACTTGCTGCATGGGATCACGGTGCGCGCGCTGTACTTCTGGCGCACATCGTCAATCAACGCCTGCTCGGCAGCGGTGAAGGCGGCGGGGCGCGACTGATCCGCAATACGCAGGTTATCTTCCACCTGGGCCATTGTGCTCATGCCGCTCAGAATCACCGAGACCTCCGGCTGATCCCAAAGCCACTGCAAGGCCCACTCGACCGGCGAGCGGCGTACCGGGAAGCTTTCCATCGCCTCACGCACGTCCTTGGGCGGATCGGCCAGCCTGCCGCCCATCAGCGGCTCCATCACGACAACGGCCAGGCCCTTCTCCGCGGCCAGCTTCAGGCCGCGCGTTCCAGCCTGGCTCTCCGTGTCCATGTAGTTATATTGAATCTGGCAAAAATTCCACAGATCCGTGCCGTTGACGATCTCGGCAAATGCATCGTACTCATCGTGGAATGAGAAGCCAAGATGCCGGATGCGTCCGTCGGCAAGCGCGGCCTCGGCGCGATCCAGCAGCTTGTGCTTGAGAACAATATCGTGCCAGCGGCTGTGGCCCAAGGCATGAAGCAGGTAGAAATCGATGTGATCTGTCTCCAGTTTTACCAGTTGCTCATTGAGCAGCCGGTCGAAGTCCGCCGGGCTCTCCACCAGCCAGACGGGCAGCTTGGTGGCCAGCTTCACCCTCTCCCGATAGCCGTCGCGCAGCGCCTTGCCGACTACGATTTCGCTTTGCCCGCCGTGATAGGGATAGGCCGTATCAAGATAATTCACGCCTTGATCGATGGCATGGCGGACCATGCGGATCGCCTCGTCTTCAACGATATTTGGGCTGAGACGCTCCCCATCCACAGTGGGAAATCTCATGCAGCCAAAACCCAGCGCCGAAACCTTCCAATCAAGCCTGCCAAAATTGCGATATTGCATTGTCATCTCCTGCCACCGAGTTTGCCAAAGAGAATTTTACCCCGGAGCAGCTCTGGGCGATGTGATGCTGCCTACGCGAGAGACTCAAAGACCAGGCGTCGATCCACAGAATGCGGCATGAAAAGTGATCCAAATCACATCGCCGCAACTTTTTCACTGATAGAAATGAATCATCGTTCCGATGAAATGAGTTGAAGGGATCCGCCAGGGGGATCAAGAGCGGTTGGCGTGGAAGGCGTCAGCCGTTTCCTCCCGGAGGCGTCAGCCCCTTCCCCCCCGAGGTCAAGCGATGCAAGGGACGAAAGAGCACAACATCAAGATTTGCAGCCCAGGCTGGAATAGCCGTATACTGAATTCAGACCATTCTAGTCGTATTTCAAGAGTGCTGTCTTTTCAGCGACCCTCAAATGGTCTGGGAGTCCGTAGTTTGAGCGTGTTAAGCGAGCTGAATGTAGGCGAGAGCGGGGTATTGGTGAGCCTTGACCTGCAAGAATCCGTACAGAATCATCTGATGCATATGGGCTTTGTTCCCGATGCGCTGGTCACGGTGCTGCGCCGCGCGCCGGCCGGCGATCCGACGGTCTATGGCGTCGACGGCATGGAGATCGCCCTGCGGCATGAGACTGCCGCTGCCATTCGCATGAAGCCTGCCGAAGCCGCCCGCCACGCAATTGAAGCCAGTCCAGTTGGTGCCAGTCAGGACGCGCCCGAACTGCTTGAGGCAGCTCGATGAGCGAGTGCTGCGCACCTCCTGTCTTTGTACCGCCGGCCGCCCCTTCAGTTCCGGGCGCGCTCAGAACCGTGGTTCTTATCGGACCGCCAAACTCCGGCAAATCCACGCTTTTCAACCGGTTGACCGGCCTGCGGCAGAAGGTGGCCAACTTTCCCGGCGTCACCGTGGAGCAGCGCATGGGCCTGATGGCCGGTGTGGGCCGCCCGGAGCTAACGCTGATTGACCTGCCGGGCATTTACTCGCTTGATCCTTACAGCGAGGACGCGCGGGTCTCGATCGATGTGCTGCGCGGCAGAATGGTCGGCACGCCCAAGCCCGACGCGGTGTTGCTGGTGATGGATTCGCTGCACCTGACGCGGCAGTTGATGCTGGCCGCGCCGGTGCTGGCGCTGGGGCTGCCAACGCTGGTGCTGTTGAATATGAGCGACCTGATGGAGGCTCGCGGCGGACACATTGACGCGCTCAAACTGGCTCGCGAACTGGGCGCCTCGGTGGCTCAGATCAGCGCCGTCAATGGAACCGGCCTGGAGTCCGTTTCGCTCTTTCTCAATCAGCAGACCGACCGCGCCGCCGCCAAGCCCGCTGGCAAATCTTCTAAATCTCTGGAACTGCCGGTTCTGGGCAACGCCGCCAGCGCGCACAGTTGGGCCGCGCAAGTCAGCCGCCGCACTGGCTACCGCGCTCCACTGTCGGTTGAAGGCACGCGCAAGATCGACGACATTCTGCTGCACCGCATCTGGGGACCGCTGCTGTTTCTGTTGGTTGTCGTCGGCGTCTTTGAAGTGGTTTTCTCCATCGGCCAGCCGCTATCGGACGGCTTTGGCGAGATCCTGGCGGCCATCGGCAATCTAGTGCGGCCGCTGCTGCCCGCTGGCTGGATTCAGTCGCTGCTGCTGGACGGCGCATGGAAGGGCATCTCGTCGGTGCTGGTCTTTCTGCCGCAGATTCTGCTGCTTTTTCTCTTCATCGGAATTCTGGAGGACTCAGGCTATCTGGCTCGCGCCGCGCTGATCGCAGACCGCGTCATGCGGACCATCGGCTTGAATGGCAAGGCCTTTATCCCGCTGCTTTCGGCCTACGCCTGCGCGGTTCCGGCGATCATGGCCACGCGCACCATCGAGAACAAGCGCGACCGCTTTGCCACGATTCTGGTTACGCCTTTTATGACCTGCTCGGCGCGGCTGCCGGTTTATATGCTGCTGATTGCCGCATTCATTCCGAATACGGTTTATCTGCATGGCTTTCTGGGGCTGCGGACGATTGTGATGCTGAGCCTTTATCTGGCCGGTTTTGTGGGCGCGATGACGACGGCCTGGCTGCTGAAAAGCTCGATTCTCAAATCCAGCGAGACGCCGTTCATTCTGGAGTTGCCGCAATACCGCATGCCGACGATCCGCTCACTGGCGCTGCGGCTTGTGGACCGCGCGCGCGTATTTCTGCGTCAGGCGGGTACCATCATTCTCTGCGTCACGCTGGCGCTGTGGGTTCTGGCGCACCTGCCGGTAATTCAGGCTGCTGGCGGACAAATCTCCGCGCCGGAACTAGCCGACAGCCTGATCGGCCGCCTTGGCCACTTCATCGAGCCGGCGATTGCGCCTCTGGGCTTCAACTGGAAGATTGGCATTGGTCTGCTCTCAAGCGTGCTGGCGCGCGAGGTGATGGTCAGCACCATGGGCACGCTCTATGGCGCCGATCCAGGCACGCAAGCTCTAAGCCTGCAATCGGCTCTGCATCATGACATGACACTGGGCGGCGCGCTGGCGCTGATGATCTTCTTCGCCTTCGCCATGCAGTGTACCTCGACGATGGCCGTTGTGAGGCGCGAGACCAACAGTTGGAAGTGGCCCGCGGTGCAGTTTCTTTATATGCTGGTGCTGGCCTGGGGGGCTGCCTTTGCGGTCAATCATATTGCAATGGCATTCATGAATTGAGTCACCCAAAACGGGCTAAAATCTGGGCCGTCCGCCTCCCCCCGTCGTGCTTGGCCGCTGCTATCGAAGTCCCAAGCTCTGGAATTGTTCCTTGGCCTGCACTGGCAGATTGATGTGTTTCTGCGAGTTGCCGAGCGTCTTCTCACAGGCATTCAGCAGCGCTTGCCGCACGGAATTGACCTTTGAGACGGCGCTATCTGTCCATTTCCGGTCGTCCTCCGCAATCAACACACTGGCTTGACTCTGCTGCAGGTGCCATTGGCCATCCAAACCCTTCACATACGTTGCGCCGTGGTAGACGTGCGATTCGCTGACTGCGTTGCGCAGGATCGTATCCCAGGCGCTTCGGGTTTCAAGGTGGCGGCGGATCTTCTGTTGCACCGCCTCGATCTCCTTGTTCAGCCGCGCAGTTTCAGAGTTGGCAAGTTCCTGATTCGCGGCCTGCAATTCGCTTCCTGTGTCGCGCACGATCGTCTCCCAGGCATTCTTGGTATCGTTGTGGAGGCGAATCTCCCCTTGCAGCGCTTCAATCTCCATGTCCAACCGTTGCAGGTGCCATTGGACATCCTCGCCCCGCGAATACAGTATCCCCTGGTCGATGCGCGACTGGATTTCCGCATTGCGCGTGATCGTATCCCAGGCATCGCTGGTTTGGACGTGGCGGCGAATCTCTTCCTGCGCCGTCTCAATCTCCCCGTTGATCCGCTCCGCCTCGGAATTGGCAAACGTCAGATATGCGGCAAGCGATTCGCATCCCGCGTTGCGCAAGATCGTATCCCAGGCCTCCTTGGTTTCGTTGTGGAGTCGAATCTTCTCTTGCAGTGACTTGATCTCCATCTTCAGCCGCTCTGTTTCTTGCTTCATCACGTCCAGGCAACTATCGGTCATCTCCGAGCACCTCGTTCGCGAAATTACCAGCGCAAACCTTTGTAACACATAAATGAACTATGGTGCAAGTACGGCAGTTTTCAAGTTACCAATGGCACCTGCGGTACGGGGAGTTGCCGTCCCGGCGTGCGTCGGCAACTGTGGTGCAATCAGTGGACGCTCACGCGCCTTTCGAGTTGATCGTTTGTAAACGAATCAGGGGACAAGCAATACAAAGAATGCTGGTTAAGCTTATTATCCCGCCTGTTGCCTCCGGTTTGCCAGCTTCCTAACATCCTGCTCGCAGCCACTTGATTGTGGAGATCATTGTGGAGTAGAGTCCACATATGGAAACGATTCAGATCGTTCTCGACAGCGAACTTCGGGTGGCTGCGGATAAAGCGGCGCGCCGGTCCAGGATGAATCGCTCACAACTGGTGCGCGAGGCGCTGCGCGAGTATCTGCGAGGTCTGGAATTGAAGGCGAGAGAAGATCTAGACCGCGAAGGCTACGCGAAGAAGCCGCAGGCGCATGGGGAATGGCAGGCATGGGAGAGCGAGGCGGCGTGGCCGGAGCAATAGCCAGGGGAGATGTGCGGCTCTATCAGTTCACTCCGCCGGACAAGAACCGGCCGGTTGTGGTGCTGACGCGTGACAGCGCCATCGGCTATCTTGCGACGGTTACAGTTGCGCCGATCAGTTCCACAATTCGCGGCGTGCCTTCCGAGGTTGTGCTGGATGCAGAGGATGGGATGAAGGCGCCATGCGCGGTGAACCTGCACAATGCCGTGACTGTCTCGCGGGAGAGGCTGGGCAGGCGGGTGGCAAAGCTGGACTCGGCACGGATGGATGAGATTTGCGCAGCGCTGGCCTTCTCGCTGGGATGCGCTCCGGCGGGGCACTGATTGGGACTTGCGGAGATGGGATGAAAATACGTCTACTGGCTCCCTTTTATCTCGCGCTTGACCCGGCTATGTATATGAAATATATCTAAAATTCGAGGATGAGAGCATGGAGAAAACAGACTTGAATCCAGGCCAATCGGCATCGGAGCTTATCTCCGGAAAAATCGCCGAAATCGGTGGCTGGCGCGGGGAAACCCTCGGCAGAATGCGCAAGATCATCAAGGATGCAGACCCGGACGTCGTCGAGGAGTTGAAGTGGATCGGCACTCCAGTCTGGTCGCGCGGCGGCATCATCTGCACTGGCGAATCCTACAAAAAAGTCGTGAAGCTTACCTTTGCCAAGGGCGCGTCACTGACGGATCCGGCCCATCTCTTCAACTCGAGTCTCGAAGGAAATGTGCGCCGCGCAATCGACATCCACGAAGGAGAAGAAGTGGACGAGGCCGCCTTCAAGGAACTCATTCGCCAAGCGATCGCTCTGAACGCTACTGGCAAGTCGAAACCGTCGAAGAAAGCAAAAGTCTGAGGGAAAGCGAAATCCTGAGGGATTCCGCCCCTGAAGAGGCGCCATCCTGGCCTAGGGCGCTTCGTTCCGCGCTTCAGCTTTCTCGGTCATCACTTTGTGGACATTGTCTTCCAGAGCCTGCGCCTCCGGCAGGAAGGTCAGCGCCTTCTGAATCTCGGGATCCCAATCGGCGCGGGTGCGCAGGCCTTCAGTCTCGCCGAATTGAATGGTGACGATCTTGTCCTTGATGCTGGTCTTCAGCCAGTCCATGCAGCCGTTCAGATCGGCCTCGGTGTAGGGAACGTTCTGGCTGGCAAGAAACTTCTTGAATTCGCCCAGCACGGCATTATCCACCTGGAAGTTCTTGTCCACGGTGCGATTGGACAGATATACCGGTGCAAAGAGGAAGAAAACATCCTTATAGAGCAGCGAATCCTGAAAGTGGCTGCTCTTGGGGCTCTCGATCTTCTCGTCCGGCGTGATGCCGCCGCCGCCGTAGACGGTGCGGCCCGCGTCGGTGAGCTTGACCTCGCGGCTGGCGTTGTCGGCCGGAGCCGTGCCGCCGTGGCTGTAGTAGTCGTAGAGCGAGACGCCGGTGTAGTTGCGCTGGATAAGCCGCCCTGACGGCGTGTAGTAGTGGAAGGTGGTCAGCGCCAGACCGGTATTGTCGCTGAGGTTATAAACAGTCTGCACCAGCCCCTTGCCGAAGGTGGTTTCGCCGACAATCAGCGCGCGGTCGTGGTCTTGCAGCGCGCCGGAGACGATCTCAGCCGCCGAGGCAGTTCCGCGGTTGACCAGCACCACAATCGGGAAGCTCTTGCCGCCGTTGCCGCGGCGCACCGTGTACTCCTGATCGGGATAAGCGCGCCCATGCTGGCTCACGATGATCTGTCCTTTGCTCAGCAGATGGTCGCAGACCTCGACTGCCTGGCTGAGCAGGCCGCCGGGATTGCCGCGCAGATCGAAGATGAGGCCCTTCAAGTTGCCCATGCTGTCGATGGTGTTGATCACGTCCTCGGCTGTATCCTCCTGAAACTGCGTCAGGTGGATATAGCCGACGCCCTTGCGAATCTCATACGCCAGATCGACCGAAGGATGCGGAATCTCATCGCGGACCAGGTCGAAGACCAGCGGCTTGGACTGCCCCTCGCGAATCATCGTGGCCACAACGTGGGTTCCCTGCGGGCCTTTGAGCGCCTTGGCCACCGAGTCTGTGGAGTTGAGCGCGCCAGGGCCCTTGGCGTCCAGGGCGACAGGTTTGCCGTCCACGGCGGAAATCACGTCGCCGGGATGAATGCCGGCCTTGAACGAAGGCGTGCCCTCAAAGGGATAGAGCACGTAGACCTTGCCGTTCAAAGGCTGGATGGTCATGCCGACGCCGTAGTAGTGGCCGTGCTGCTCCTCGCGCATCTTGGCGTAGGCCTTGGGGTCGTAAAAGCTGGAGTGCGGGTCCAGCACGCGCAACATGCCGGGGATCGCGCCGTCGTAGATGGCCGTGTCGGCCTTGTCGCCCTCCAGGGGCTCGGCGTAATTCTTCTCGACCAGCGCGTAGACATTGTCAAAGGACTTAAGGCTGTCGCGGAGCTGGCTCTCGTCAGCCGAGGACTCGGCGCCCACTTTGCGCTGCAAGACGGTGCCTGCCACGGCACAGACGGCAAAGAAGAGAACGACGGCAAACATGGCGCGGCGTGCGCGGGGAGTCATGATCGGGAACAACCTCCAGAGTGCGGGGCGGGCCAGGGTAAGAAAAAGCCCGGAGCGGCAGTCTTAGGGCTAGTGTATAGCACTGGAGGGTTTGACGCCGGCCGGAGGCTTCCGGTAGCGGAGGGCAGACACACTGTGGGGGCAGATGCACCGTGGGTCCGCCCGGCCGGCGACCCAAACCCCTCAGCCTTGGAAGAGCACAATCCCCGCCTTGCTTCGGCGCAAAAAAATCGAGGGCACGGAACTTCCGCGCCCTCAAATGCAGCAAGAGTTTCAACTTCAGAAGCGAACCGAGAGTTTGCCAATGAAGGTTCTGGGGGAGCCGACTTGAAGCGTATCCCAGGCCCCGGTTGGATCGCTGACCGGCGTGCCGTTGCTGTCGATCGTGGAATAGTACTTGTTGCTGAAAAGGTTGGAGACATTCAACTGAAGTTTGAGATTCTGGAATATGCCGGCCTGTGCGTGTTCATAGCCGGCGGAAAAATCGGAGAGGAAGCGGCCGTCGACGCTGCCCGTATTGTCGTACGAATAGTACCGCTTGGACATATAGTCGGCGTCGATCTGCGAGAAGAACCCCTTGTTGTGATAACCAAGCTGCGTCTTGTAGAGAACTTCGGGAGCATCGAGCGCAAACTTGCCCGCGATGAGATAGGTTGTCGGTACAACCACGCCATTCACGGTCGGATAAGCCGTAACATTCGAGTCATAGGTCGAGCGGCTGAAGGTCAGGCCATTATACAAAGAAAAGTTGGAGTGAATCTGGATGGTTGCGGCAACGTCCACGCCGTCTGTGGTTACTCCGCCCACGTTGGTCAACAGCGAGGGATTTCCCGCAATGCCGGAGCCCTGCGCCAGAGCCAGCAGGCGGTTGGAGAAGTTGACGTGGAAGTAGTTGGCCTGCGCGGTAACCTGGCTGCTGGTGTAGCGGTAGCCGGCTTCTTCGGTCCAGGAACTCTCCGGCTTCAGGCTGTGTTTCAGGGCATTGAATCCCACCTGGTTGGTGCCCCAGGGCGCGTTGCCAAAGCCGTTGCCGCCCGCCTCGTAGGCCTGTACGTTGTAGGCTGCGTCGGCAAAGATTTCATTCTCTTTGTTGATTTTGTAGTTAGCGCCGAACTGCGGCAGAATCGGTTTTCCCGATGTCAGGCTGCCCTGCGCAAAGCCATCGGCCGTTGCGCCGGAGAAGACCGGCGTATCGAAAGCGGCCAGAGTTCCGTCTTCGCTGGTTTCGATGGTCTTGAAGCCTGCCGCAACCGCCAGCTTGTCATTCACCTTGAACTGATCCTGCAGATGAAGTTGGTATACGTTGATATCGAAGTCATAGGCCCACTGCGTATAAAACGGGTGGTTGGGGAAGGCCGAAAGCGACTGGATCGGGAAAGCCGCGCCGGTTGGATAGAAACGGCGGGCCAGCGTGAAATGCTCCTTTTCAAACCAGCCGCCGCCTTCCAGTTTGTTGCGTCCGGTTTCATATGATAGCGAGGAAAGAAAACCTCCGCGTTGAATTCCGTACTCTGAACTGCGCATCGCAATCGGCGACCCGGTCATCTGCAGAATTGCGCCATAAAATGTCGAGCCGAATTCCGCCGTGGGCGCAAACCAAAGCCCTATGCCGTCGTTGCCATGGCCATAGATTGTGCTCTTCCAGGTGAGTTTATCGGTCAGCGCTGTTTTATAAGTGACTCCGCCGATAATGTCGCGGCGCAGGCCGCCGCCGCCGTAGTAGCCGGCATCGCATGGATCTTGATCGGCGGTCAGGTTGTTTACCGCTCCTGGATAAGTGCCAATGCCCTGGCAGGCATTTGCGGCTTGCACGGACTCGCTCCAGATGCCGTAGTTATCCGCGTTATAGCCGATGACGCCGACGTAAGCCTTGGAGACATCCAGATAATCGACTTCACGGCGATCCGAAGTATTCAAAAACCCGGTAAGAACGCCCTTGCTGCCAAAGTAATGGACAATCTTTGCGTTGAACTGCCAGTAATTCTGGCCGATGGGGCCGGCGCCCTTCCACTTATCCGTGTCCTGCCGAACCGCGGCAAGATATAACTTCGTCTTGCCCCCAAGCAAACCGCTTTCATAACGGGCCACAGTGCGGAATCCTTTGAAGCTGCCAAAAGATTGTTCGACAGTAAAGGACCGCGCGTCTGAAGGATCCGCTGAATAGAACTGCACGGTGCCGCCCAGGTTGCTGTTGGAAGCGGTTTCCAGCGAGCCGGTTCCCTGCGACATTACCACGCGGCCAAGATTCTCATCCATGATCGCGCGGCTGATATGCAAACCATTCCAGTTGCCGTATGACATATCGCCCAGCGGGATGTCGTCGAGCGTGAAGCCAAGCTGATTCTGATAAAAGCCGCGAACCGTTATGCGGACGGCCCACTCATACGAGCCATAAGGATCAGCGGCCTGGTAATTCACGCTGGGGAGTTCCTGCAGAGCCTTGATGGGGCTGGTTCCGGGCGCTTCCTCGATCAGCGTGGCAGTCTTCAACTCCTGCTCGTCGCGGAACTCGCCCGGCGCGGTTACCACCACCGTTTCGGTGTGAGTATATTTGGGCTGCGGGCTCTCTGCGCTTTCGGCAGCGGGCCCTTGCGCGGAAGCGATCATTGCGCCGCTCAGAAAGAACAAAACGGAAACTGGGAAAATGTGGCCTCTCATCATGGATATGCCTCTCATTCAGATAGTGCCTTGACAGAGCGCCAAATGCAGTTTCGCTTTTCCGCGACCGTTGAGCAAAGTCTCTTCGGCGGGCGCAGAATGCGATGGAAGCCTCAAGAAGGCTTCGCCGCGGCGCAATGTTGAACACTTGCCTCAATGTTAGGGAAGAATGAATGCGGGACCGTTAAATATAGATGAATGGTTTGCAAATTAATGCTAATGTACGCTTAACTCAGGCTTAACAATCTTACCCGGCTTCAACATGCGGTTAAATTTACAATTTACACCGACGCTGAAGCCGTGCTTTCTCTTATTCCCTTCTGCGTTCAGCCACTAACTACGGCCGTACGGACAGAAGAGCGGACTTTGCCGAAGGCAGCGAGACACCCAATATATTCGCCACCGTAGGCGCAATCTGCCGCATATCGATCACTCCCAGATCGCGCCCTTGCGCAATTCCCTTCCCCATGATGAAAAACGAAGCGCGCATCTCGGGATAGGAAGGCAGATAGCCGTGCGTGCCCTTCACCGGCGGTTGATCGCTGACCAGCGCGCCGGAGAATGCCGAGCCAAAGGTAAATCCCGGCTGAAGAGCCAGCACAAATTCAGCATCGGGAAATCCGCCCGTCTGCTTGATCTCTTTCTTGTCGAGAATCTTCGCGATTCCATTCGCCGGATCGCCCGCCAAGCGAGTCAGCAGCGCGCGCGTCTCTTCGCGCGTCTTGGCGTCGGACGGGTCGCGCAGCATGATTGCCGCCATTCCGCCGGTCGCCCAAGGCTCGGCCTTCCACGAAGTAACGGTAAGCCGGCCATCCGCGCCGGTCTTGGCGTCAATCAAACCCGACTGAAGAAATGGGATCGCAATATTCAGCGCGTGATAAACATTCGTAAATCCATGGTCGGAGACAATTACGATCACGGTCGCGGGATCGTTCTTCTTCGCCGCGTCGATCAGTTGCGCAACCATCGCATCCACGGCCTCCAGCGTCTTGTTCGCATCCTCGCTGTAAACGCCGCTCATGTGCTCCGACTCATCAAGCGCGCTGAGATGGACAGTCATGAATCCCGGCTTCTGATGTTCCAGAATATCCAGTGAATAACTGGTGCGCGCGCGGTCTCCCTCGACGGTGGTGTCATTGCCCATCATGTAAGGGCCCAGCCGCTTCTGAAGCGCAAACAGCATCCCCTCTGGGCGAGAGATCGCGGCCATCAATTCCACGTCCTGCGGATTCGCGTCCTCGGGATCGACCGAATCGTTCGATGTGCGCCAGTACTCTGGAATCAGCGTATCGACGCTGGTGGCGTTGACGCTGACCGGCCAGCTTACGCTTGCCGTTCCAATACCGTTCTGGTGCGCGGCATCCCACAGCGTTGGCACTCGGATGTCGCCCGCATACCAGTACCACGCGCCGTCCAGAGTGCGCTTGGGATCGAAGACGGTGTTGTTGTAAATGCCGTGCTCGGCCGGCCAGACACCCGTAATCAGCGTCGTGTGATCGGGATAAGTCACCGTCGGCAGCACCGCGATCACCCCATCGGCATATGCGCCTTCGGTTAGAAAGCGCCGCAGCGTAGGAACCCGCAGGCCGTGCTCGGCGGCGTGAGTCACGCATTCCGGCTTCAGGCCGTCGATCGAGATCATCAGAACCGGCGCCGCATGGACCGTTGTGAGCGGAAAAATGAGAAAGGCGAAGGCGGCGAACAGAAAGCTGGAGCACTTCCGGAATCGGTCGATCATATTCATATTAAAAATCCTGTTGCCGCCGCGTACGATGAATTGCTGATAAAAAAGTTTCGGCGCGAGCCGGATGAAGAAGAAATCGAAGCGGCACGGCTTATTCGCACATCGCGATTCGTCCGACTGAGAAGGCTTTTCCGGATTTAAAAGACTTTTACCAGCACAGAACCTTCCAATTTTACTCTTCCGCAAACTCCTAATACTGTTCTTGGAATCACCTCATTATTCCGTCAAAGAGCTGTGTCGCTATTCCATACTTTTCAGGGCATAGTGCTTTTCTGCTCAGACCGCTCAAGTCGAAGCTTGATATTTTGACAGAGTCAAATCGTGCCGGTGCATTCCGCCGGCCCGGGAGAACCACGAGCTTTTAACACCGTGCCGCCGCGGTTAGATAAGAGGATACAAATGCGCAATTACAGAACAGGAATCACGTATTTCCTGACGTCTCTATTGGTTGTTTTCTTTGCCGGATGCGGCCAGGAGGCAATCACTCTTCCTTCCGTGGTGTCTACCACTCCCGGCCTGGGCGCAACAGATGTCTTGATTAACACTACCGTCAGCGCTACTTTCAGCATGGCGATGAATCCCGCGACGATCAGCGCCACAACCTTCACGGTAACCTCCGCAAGCGGACCCGTGTCTGGAGTGGTCACTTACGCCGGCACTGTTGCAACGTTCACGCCATCGGCCAATCTAGTCTACGGAACCGTTTATACAGCCACCATCACGACTGGCGCGGCAAGCCACGGCGGTTCTCCGCTACTGACAAATTATGTCTGGAGCTTTACCGCGATCACAACGCCGCCCATCGTCATTCCAGCGCCGACGGTAACATCAACCAGCCCCGCAAGCCAGCCAGAAAACATGAATGTGCCTCTCAATCAGGTTGTCAGCGCCACTTTCAGTGAGGCGATGAACCCAGCCACGATCGTTGCGGCAAACTTCACGCTGACCGGACCCGGCGACACTTCAGTCTCAGGCCAGGTTAGTTACGCGGCAAACGGGTTTGAGCTGGTCTTCAAGACATCCTCCAACCTGCTGCCGAGCACTACATATACGGCGACGATCACGACTGGAGTTGAGAACTCGACCGGTACTGCGATGGCCAATAACTACTCCTGGATATTCGAGACCGGCACGGCAGTGAATAGTACCCCGCCTGAACTGGTTTCGACGGTTCCAGGCGATACAGCCCCAGGCGTCGAAGCTACCAGCGTGCCTCTGAATCAATCCATCAGCGCCACCTTCTCGGAAGCAATGAATCCACTGACTCTCACCTCTGCGACCTACGTGCTTTATGAAGGTACGGCGGCGAGTGGAACTCCAATTGCGGCGACAATCACTTACGACGCAGTCAACTTCATTGCCACTCTCAAACCCGCGACCTTGCTCGCGGCCAGCACAACCTATACCGCAACAGTGACCGATGGAGCAACGGACCTGGCAGGCAATCCGTTGGGAAGCACCGTTCCATCTCCCTACACCAATCCCTGGAGCTTCACGACCGGTTCGGCTCTGGTTACTCCACCAGTCGTCCTTGGGCCAATCATCCTGCCGTTTGGCGGATTTGGCGGTAATGCCGGGATGACCAATCAGGGTATTCATACGGTGATCAATGGCAATATCGGAAGCACGGGCGCTTCCTCGCTGATTACGGGATTCCACGATACCAGCCTTCCGATTGCAGGCGCCGTATGGCCATGCACTTATACGGAAACACCACTCAATATTGGGCAAGTGAATGGAGTGATCGATACCGCCGCCCCACCGCCTACCGTAGAGTGCTCGGATGAAGGAACAGCGCATACGATGGCTATTGCAACTGAAGCCGCGCTGGAAGCTCGCACCGCTTACACCACTCTTCAAGGCCTTCCCTCGGACGGCGTACTGGCAGCGGAGTTGGGCGGAACAACCATTTACCCCGGCGTCTACACAAACGCCAGCTCGGTAGGGATAACCAATGGCGATCTTACTCTCGACGCTCGCGGCGATCCCAATGCATTCTGGGTCTTCCAGATCGGATCGTCGCTTACCGTAGGCGAAGCGTCGGCCTCGCGGAGTGTCATCCTGAAAAACGGAGCCAAGGCCGCTAACGTCTTCTGGGCGGTCGGTGGCCTGCCCGGAGCGGTAATTAACTACAGCGGCGGCGGAACGATGGTTGGAACCATTATTTCTCAACCGGGAATCACAGTTTCCAGTCCCGGACAATCCACCTCGTCCACGGTAACCACAATCAACGGCAGAGTGCTGGCTTTGGATGCTTCGGTCACCGTCGTGAACACCGTAATCAATGTGCCATAAGCTTTGGCAATGCTTTATCCAGTTAGTTCAGTTAGTCCAGTTAGTTCAGTTTGCGTTTTGAGTCAACCCGCCGCTGATCTTCCGCTGAAGGCGGCGCAGAGTTCAGGAGACGAAGATGAAATTGAGTGCAGATACGATTGCGATTGCGGTACTTGGCGCACTTCTAATGCCGGCGTTCATGGCTTCCGCTCAGGACGCGCAGGGCCTGAAGACTGGCACGCCCAAGGTGGAATTGTTTGTGGGCTACTCGTATCTGCGCGCAGTTCCAGCGCCGTCTGACGGAAACCGGCTGGTATGGCTCAATGGCGGCAGCACGTCCATCGCATATAACTTCAATCGTCATCTGGGACTGGTCGGCGACTTTGGCGGCTTCGATGACTCGCAACTCCAACTAACGGGAACAGGCACGGTGCCAGACTCAAGCGGGACTGCTTATACCTATCTCTTTGGCCCGCGCCTTTCCTTCCGGAATTACTCGCGAATCACGCCATTTGTTCAGGTTCTGGCAGGAGGCATTCACGCCAGCGATGTAACACTTTCCTCAGGCTGCACGGGTGCCGGCTGCACACCTCTTCCAGCAGAGAACTCATTTGCCATGACCGCTGGCGGTGGCCTGGATTTCAATATGAACCGCCATTTCGCCATTCGTCTTATTCAAGCCGAGTACCTGCTGACACGGTTCAAAAATCCAACCACAGGGGCAAGCGCCTCGCAGAACGATATGCGCCTATCTTCGGGAATCGTCTTCCGCTTCGGCGGCAATGCGGCAACTCTGCCGCAAGTCACGCTTGCCTGCTCCGCCAATCCGGCTTTGATCTTCCCAGGCGACCCGGTCACGGTGACCGCGACGGCCGGCGGCCTGGACCCCAAGCTGAATGCGATTTACAGCTTCACGGGCGCTGAAGTTTCAGCACATGGCGCGACGGCCACGGTAACAACGGCAACGCTTGCGCCCGGCCCGTTTACCGTGAATTGTGGAGTCAAGGAAGGCAAGCCCGGCAAGGAAGGCTTGCAGCCATGGGAATCCGCAACCGCTACGGCAATCTTTACAGTAAAGGCGTTTGAGCCGCCGGCGATTAGTTGCGCAACCAGCCCCAGCCAGATCAAGCCTGGCGAAATCAGCACAGTGACGGCCAACGGCGTAAGCCCTCAGAATCGTCCGCTGACTTATAGCTTCTCGGTAACTGCTGGCTCCATCAGCGGCAGTGGAAGTACCGCGACCTTCAACTCCGCGGGCGCAGCGGCAGGCGTGATTGGGATCGACTGCAACGTCACCGACGACAAGAGCCAGACGGCAACCGCCAAGACCAGCGTGACCATCGCGGCGCCGATTCTGGTTGCCGCTCCGCCACCAGAGCAGGTGCGTCTTGAGACTCGCCTCGCGCTGCACAGTATTTTCTTCCAGACCGCGAAACCCACAAGCAGGAATCCCGAGGCCGGTCTGGTGACCAGCCAGGAGGGCACTCTGACCACCCTCGCTGCGGACTTCAAAAGCTACCTAACATTCAAGCCGGATGCCCACCTCACCCTGACCGGACATGCCGATGTACGCGGATCGGTCGAGTACAACCAGGCGCTTACAGAACGCCGTGTCGCTAGGACGAAGCAGTCTTTGGTCGCACAGGGCGTTCCTGAAGCCAGCATTGAAACCCTCGGTCTGGGTAAAGATCAGGAACTTACCGCCGATCAAGTAAAAGAATTGGTCGAGCAGAATCCCGACCTGAGCGCCGTCGAGCGCGAGAAAGTTCTTCGCCAGTTGAACGTGATTGTCTGGGCTCAAAATCGCCGCGTTGACGTCACACTCAGCACCACGGGGCAGCAATCGGTGCGCCAGTTCCCGTTCAATGCCGCCGATTCACTGACTCTTCTGGACCAAAGGAATCTGTCGCCTAAAAAGAAGGCCGCGGCCGTAAAAAAGTAGCCGCGTAAATATAGCCGGATGCCCCACCCTTGCTTCGCCTGGCAAGGGTGGGATCGCGCAAATCTCCATCATCGAGCCGAAATCCTCCCCATTTGCCCCGTTTCGCCTCCGGAATCGCTTTGCTGCTGCCCAGCCATTTACAATAGCGTCTATGGAGAAGGCGGGCTTGCTTTGCCGCCGCCCATGTCCTGACCCTATGACTCTGAGAATCCTTCGCACTCCCGCGGCTTTCGTGATCTCTACGCTGCTGCTCGCAAGCACCGCCCTGGCGCAAAACCCTCATCCATCAGCGCCGGAGAGCCCCTATGGCGGCGCAACGGTGGCGGAAATCATCGCCCGCATCAACGATCAGATCATCACCCGCGCCGATTACGACCGCGCGCTGGCCGATATGGATGCCGAGGCGCGTCAGCACGGCGCATCCGAGCAGGCCCTGGCCGCGGCGCACAAAGATCTGCTGCGCAATTTGATCGATCAGCAGCTCTGGCTCTCCAAGGGCAAGGAGCTGGACATTACCGGCGAAACCGAGCTCGTCAATCGGCTCAACGATATCCGCAAGCAGAACAACCTGGAGTCGATGGAAGACCTGGAAAAGGCCGCCAAAGAGCAGGGCATCTCGTTTGAGGACTTCAAGGCCAACATCCGCAACACCATCATTACCCAGGAGGTGATGCGGCAAGAGGTGGGCGGCCGCATTCAGTTCACCCCCATCGAGGCGCAGCGCTACTTCGAGCAGCACAAGCAGGATTACGCGCAGCCGGAGAGCGTGACGCTGGCTGAGATTCTGATCTCGACCGGCGCCCCCGCTCTGGCCGGAACCGATCCCAATGTGGCTCCGGTGGACGATCCGGCCAAGCTGGCAGCGGCTCAGGCCAAGGCCGACGAGTTGGAAGCCAAGCTCCACTCCGGCGGCGACTTTGCTCAACTGGCGCGCACCTTCAGCGACGGCCCCACGGCCTCTGAAGGCGGCGATCTGGGCCAGTTTCAGCGCGACAAGCTGGCTAAAGTGCTCGAAGACAAGACCTTCGCGCTCAAGGCCGGCCAGTTTACCGAGCCCATCCGCACCCGCCAGGGCTTTGTGATTCTCAAGGTGCTTCAACACACGCCGGGCGGCGCTCCAGCCTTCAAGGACGTGGAGCCGCAGGTGGAAGAGAACCTTTTCATGAGCCGCATGGAGCCGGCCCTTCGCGTTTACCTGACCACAATGCGCGAGCAGGCCTTCATCGACATCAAACCGGGGTACGCCGACACCGGTGCCAGCGCCAAAGAGACCAAGCCGATCTTCAGTTCCTATACCCCGCCCGCGCCCAAGAAGAAGAAGAAGGTCGAGCGCACTCGCTTCCGCGAGAATGCCCACAGCTTCCGGCAAAAAGCGCCGCAAGCAGTCCCAGTTTCCGCAACGGTCTCTGCTCCGCCGCCCGCGGCCAAAAAAGCCAAGAAGAATGCAAACGCCGCCGACGTGGCCTCCATGAAGCCCGGCAAGAAGGAAAAGATCCGCTACGGACAGGCGCCTACCCAAACACTGCCCGGAGCGCGTCACCAGACTGCCGTGGAAGATGCCGGCGCAGCGCCAACCCCAGCCGCTGCCAGCGACGAGCCGGTCAATCCTCTGGAGAATAACGCCCGGCCCACCGTAAAGACCCGCTACAGCGCCCGTGCAGCACTGCCCAAGTCAGCCAAACAGACCAAGGTTGCCGGCGCCAAAACCGACACCATGGCTCCAGAAGCGCCGGATGCCGCCGAAGTGGCCGATCAGCAGACTCAGGCCGGTCCGTTAGGCTTGGCCGGCGACACCGCCGCAAAGAAGAAAAAGAAGACCGCGACCACCACCACGGAAAAGAAGCGCCTGGCCGACAAGAAGAAGAGTGAGACACCGGCCCCAGCCACTGGCGACGTGCCGCTGGGCAACGCCACGCCTGCGCCAACAACGCCCGCGCCTCAGCAATAAGCAGGCACGTAGAATCGTGTAGCACACACCCACCCCGGCCGCAATATCCCGATTGCGGCCTGGGCGGGCTCTCATCTCTCCGCGAATTGCCGGTTATCGTGCCGGATTCGCCTGTTTCAATGCATTTCCCCTCAGTTTTCCACAATGCAGCCATTTCTCAGGAAAAAGTGGACCTAATTAGTACCGTTTATCCACGTGTTTTTTTGTGGATTAATGATTCGCGCCTATTTATCCACCCAAACTCTTGTCATAATGCAAGCTAGAGCGGTTCCTCAGGTGCTGTTCCACGAGCCGAGCTCAGGCAGAGCGGGGCGCGAACCGAAGCCGGAAGGGGCTTCCGCGAGCCCAGCCTTTGCCCGGCCACTCCACGGGGGCATTGAACAGTGACCAGCTATAGCCGTCAAGACGTACTGCGAATTATCCAGATCAGCCCCCACCAGTTGCAGGGGTGGGAGCGCGCGGGGATCATACCTCAGCAGCAGAGTTACAGCTTTCAGGATTTGGGGCTCCTGCGCACCTTGCGAATCCTGCGCGAGGAAGCCGTTCCAGCGGCCTCCATCCGGCAGTCGATCCTGGCCATGAAGGCCGTTGCCGGCATGACCAATCCCCTGCTTGAGGCCACTCTGGTCCGCACCGGCACGCGCCTCGCCTTCCGCCATCACGGAGCCATGGTTGACCCCATCCGCCGCCAGTTGCTCTTCGACTTCGAGCGGCTTGGCCAGGCCCAGTCAACCCAGGGCAGCGGCCCCTCGGCGCTCTCTGAGCCTTTGCCGCTGCGCCGTCTCGGCGCTGAAAACCCCAAGGGCGTTCAGGAACTCTTTCTCTCCGCCGTGCGCGCCGAGGAACTGGGCGAGAAGCTGCGCGCCATCCGCGTCTATGAAGAGATCATGAAGCTCGACCCCGCCTTCGCCCCGGCCTGGATCAACCTCGGGACCATCCACTTCCACCTGCGCCAGTTCGGCCGCGCCGAGGAGCTTTACCGCAAGGCGACCCAGATCGATCCCAATTACGTGCTCGCCTTCTTTGACTTGGGCAACGTCCTGGACGAGTTGCAGCGCCCCGATGAGTCGATCATGGCCTACCGCAAAGCCGTCGAGCTCTCCCCGCGCTATGCTGACGCCCACTACAATCTGGCGCTGGCCCACGAGCGCAAAGGCGAAGCCCGCCCCGCCCTCCGCCACTGGCAGCTCTACGCGCGCTTAGACAAGGACGGCCCCTGGGCCGACCACGCCCGAGGACAGATCCGCAAGCTATTGGACCGCGAAAAACTCTCCATAGCCTGGCGCGCCGAAACCTTCATCGCCCCCCGCAAAGGCATGGCCGCCCTGGAGCTGGTGGGTGAGGTTTGATCGGCGGGCGGTTGGAGTTAGTAATCATTTGGTTGGAGAGTTCAGACTTGGGATAACCAACGAGTTTTAGATCGTCTTGAGACTCTCCCTTTCGTCCTGCCAAGATAAGACCGAGGCAGGTTTCGCGGCATCTTGTTCTTTCCTCCACCACATGGGCTTCTCAGGCTGCGGAAAAACTCTTCTGGAGGCAATTCCCAATGGCTTTGTAACCAGGGC
>CAZDYU010000049.1:0-27567 GCA_964509755.1 uncultured Occallatibacter sp.
TGCTGCAATGATCTGCTGGAGGCAAACGGTTGTTATTTACGGATAAGTACTAAAGTCGTGCCCTGGTTACAAAGCCTTCGAGAATTGCCTCGCGAGGAGTTTTTCCGCTGCCTGTAAAGCCCGCGCTTAAAGAGAAGGATTATGTACGGGCTTAAGCCCGTACTCTTCACCGGTTAGAGTTTTTCCGCAGCCTGAATAACCCGCGAGAAAAACATGGCGCGGGCTCTATGCTAACAACTCACTGAGAATCTGCGCCACGGCCTTCAGAGCGGCGTCAATTGCGGCCTGATCCTTTCCGCCTGCCTCGGCGATCTCCGGCTTGCCACCGCCGGAGCCGCCGACAAGTTTAGCCACCGAGCCGACGAGCTTGCCGGCCTGGATGCGCTTGGTGAGGCCGGGCGTAACTCCAGCGATCAGCGCGACTTTGCCTTCAGGTTGCGCGGAGGCCAGCACAACTACGCCTTCGCCGAGCTTCTGCTTGAGATTGTCCACGAGAGTGCGAAGCTGGCCGCGTTCCAGAGAGTCGGCTCTCAGGGTGACGAGGCGGACGCCTTTGACCTCCGAGCCACGGGAGAGGGCTTCATCGAGCGCTCCGGCTGCGGACTTCATGCGGGCTTCTTCGAGCTCGCGGCGGAGGCGCTTCAACTCGTCTTCCTGGCTTGCTAGTTTGGCACGAAAAGACTCCGAAAGGCTGAGGCCTGCGGCGGGCGGCGCCAGTTGCGTGACGATCTGCGAGACGGCATAGTCCTGGCGGAAGGCGGCCAGAGAGCCGAGGCCGCTGATCGCCTCCAGGCGGCGAACGCCGGAGGAGACAGAGCCTTCACTGACGATTTTGATGAGGCCGATTTCGCCGGTGGCGCGGGTGTGCGTGCCGCCGCATAACTCCGTAGAGAAGCCGTCGGAGAGCTTCACCACGCGCACCTTGTCGCCGTACTTTTCGCCGAAGAGGGCCATGGCGTGGTACTCGTTGACGGCCACATCGATGGGCACGTCCTCCAGGGTTTCGACGCGCGCATCGGCCAACACTTCGCGGTTGACGATGGACTCGATCTCTTCCAGTTCTTCGTCGGCCACCTGCGCAAAGTGCGAGAAGTCAAAGCGGAGGCGCGTGGGATCGACGGCCGAACCGGCCTGCTTTACGTGCGTGCCGAGAACCTGGCGCAGCGCGGCGTGGAGGAGGTGGGTGCCTGTGTGGTTGCGGCGGATTGCGTCGCGGCGCTCTTGATCGACCACGGTATTGACGTGATCGCCAACAACCAGCGGCTGCTTGAGCAGGGCTTTGTGGGCGCGGACGCCTTGGACGGGAAGGACGCAGCCTTGAATCTCGGCGACGGTACTGTTGCCGTCTGTGGAGGTGAACCAGCCCGTGTCGCCGGTCTGGCCGCCGGAGTCGCCGTAGAAGCTGGTTTGATCGAGGACGATTTCGACCTGGTCGCCGGCGTTGGCGGCGGGAACGCTTACGCTGTCTTTGACGATGGCCAGGACTTGGGCGTTGTTTGCGGTGAGCTGTCTATAGCCTAGGAAGTCGGTTTTGGGGAGTTCGCGATAGGCTGGGCTGGCAGTCTTCTGCGATCCGCCTTTCCAACTGGCGCGGGCGCGGGCTTGTTCTTCGGCGCGGGCGGCTTCAAAGCCGGTTTCGTCGAACTTCACGCCAGCATCGTGGGCCGCATCGACCATGAAGTCGAGTGGGAGGCCAAAGGTCTCGTAGAGATGGAAGGCTTTTTCGCCTGTGAAGCTGCCCTGCAACTCCTCATTTAGTCGAGCGACGCCAATTTTCAATACACGATCAAACTGCTTTTCTTCCGCTTCGACAACCTTGGCGATGCGCGCGGCGGAGTCGGCGAGTTCTGGGTAAGCGCCCTGCATCAGGTCGCGGACGGCGTAGACCATCTCAAAAAGGAACGGTTGTTCCTGGCCGAGGAGGCGACCGTGACGGATGCCGCGGCGGAGGATTTTGCGGAGCACATAACCGCGGCCTTCATTCGCGGGAATCACGCCGTCATTGATGAGGAAGGTGGCGGCGCGGGCATGGTCGGCGATGATGCGAAGGCTGGCGTTGTTGATGAGAGCCGCAATTCCCTCAGGGGCTAAAGCCCCGTTTGTGATGCTGGCGGTTTTGTCCGGGCTAAAGCCCGGACCTACCGTGAGCCCGGTCAACTGAGCGGCGCGGGTAATTAGCGGTGTGAAGAGGTCGGTTTCGAAGTTGCTGATTTTGTTTTGCAGGACGGCGGCTACGCGCTCCAGGCCCATGCCGGTATCGATGGAGGGCTTGGGGAGCGGAGTTAGCTTGTAGGTGGTGGATTTGGTGGCAGGATCGACGATGGCGGCGCGGTCGAACTGCATGAAGACCAGGTTCCAGATTTCCACGTAGCGGGCTTCATCCTGGCCGAAGGGCTTGTCCACGCCCGGCGTCTCCGCCGCCTCGATCCCCATGTCGTAAAAAATCTCCGAGCAAGGCCCGCAAGGCCCCGTCTCGCCCATCTGCCAGAAGTTGTCCTTGAGGCCGTACTGGTGGATGCGCTCCTTGGGAACGCCGGCTTCGATCCAGAAGTTCTCGGCTTCGGTGTCGCGGGGGACGCCTTCAGCGCCTTCAAAAATGGTCACGTAGAGGCGGTCTTTGGGGATATTGAACCACTTGGGGCTGGTGACCAGCTCCCAGGCAAAGGCGATGGCGTCGCGCTTGAAGTAGTCGCCAAAGCTGAAGTTGCCCAGCATTTCAAAGAATGTATGATGCCGCCGCGTGAAGCCGACGTTTTCCAGGTCGTTGTGCTTGCCGCCGGCGCGGACGCACTTCTGCGAGGTGGTGGCGCGGGAGTAGTCGCGGCGCTCGGCACCGAGAAAGAGGTCTTTGAACTGGTTCATGCCGGCGTTGGTGAAGAGCAGCGTCGGGTCGTTAACGGGCACCAGCGAGGAAGAGTGCACCTGCCGGTGTCCCTTGGACTCAAAAAAACGCAAAAACGCGGAGCGTATTTCATTCCCAGAGCGAATTTCCATAGCCTTTCCAGTGTAAATGGCGATAGGAGAGGATTGCAGGGATGGTGGCCGGGGAAGTTGGGGTGAGTAGGTTATTGATCCGGCTCGAAAACAGAGTGAGGTATCCCACCCACAGTCACCCCAACGACGAAGACCTGACGTTGGGGGCCCCGGTTACGCAAAGAACGCGGAATGGATGGCGCACTCAAATTACAGTATTTATGGGCCGATTCAATTGAGGGCCTGGCTTTGAGCTCTCAGAACTGCATTTTGACTCCCAACTGGATCTCGCGCTCACGAAAGAAGTTTGTCGCATTCACATTGAGCGGCTGGCCGAAGGCCGATGTGTTGGGCTTCAATCCGGTGAGATAGTTCAGCCTGGGGGAACTGGACGTGGTGCCGGATTCAATGGAATAGCCGGTTGTCTCCAACTCGGTGACATTTTGATGATTGAGCAGGTTGAAGCTCTCGGCCATCAACTCCAGCTCACGCATGTGGCCGAAGTTGAAGCGCTTGCCTAGCCGGGCGTCTGCCTTCCAAGTGGCGGGGTATCGGAAGGTGTTGCGTCCGAAGTTGAAGGCGCGGCCATCACTACCGACGCCGTAGATGCGGTTGTCGCCGCCGGAGCCATTGATGCCCGGTCCCAGGCCCACAATCGCCACGCCGCTGGTCAATTCAAATTCTTTGGGCAGTGATCCAGAGGTGCGCATTGTGTAGGGCAAACCGCTGTGGAATTGGCCGACGGCAGAGAGCATCCAGCCGTTGCCCAGCTTGCCTTGCCAGGTGCGCAGCTTCCAACGCGGCTCGTAGATCACGGTTGCACCGGCCGAGTGGCGTCTGTCCAGATTGCTTGTTCCATACTCCAGATTGAAGTGGGCCGGGTCGAGAACGTCGCTTCCGGCGACTTGAGAGCTCTCATTCGGGTTCCAGTCCATGGCGTGCGCGTAGGTATAGTGCGCATGCACACTGAGCCCGCGGAGCCCGTACCAGCCCAAGCGCAGCACTCCAGCCTCATAGGTCGAATTGGCCCGGCTGGCGATTTGCGTAATCTGCTGGTAATCCGGGTTTAGCCGCCCCAGAACTCCTTTTGGCGTGGGCCAACTGGCGTAAAAGGGAACCGTAACCTGCGGCGTCTTGATGGGGCCGAGGCCGGTGAATGCGCAGGAAGATCCGGTTGCCACCTGGTCGCAGACATCGTAAGTAATGCTGCCCGGATTTACGGCAGGGTCGAAGTTGGTGTCGATGGAAATGGGCAGACGGCGGGCCAGGCTCACCATCCCACTGGTGCTCAACTCGATGTGGCCGGGCAGCGTGGCTTCAGCGCTGGCCACGGCCTGCTGCACCTCAGGGCGATGGAAGTTGGACGCGAACTCGACGGCTCCCGGCTTGACCACGGTGGTTGGCTCGCCCTGCAAGACGTATGGAAAGGGCGGTGCGCCACCTGTGTTCAGGTTGTCGGTGGGACGCATGAAGAAGCTCAGGTCTCCCTTTGGCGATCCGGTCTGGGTCATTGCCGTCTCGATGGCCGCATTCTCGGCGCGCTCAAAGTACATACCGTAGCCCAGCCGCAGGACAGGCCAGTGGTGCTCGCCTGTTCCCACGGCGACGCTGAGGCGCGGACCCCAGTTGTTGCCCAGGCTGGGCATCTTTCCGGCTTGCGGAAGCTGGGAATTATCGAGCGCTGTGAGCGGCGGCGGCAACTGCTCCCGCTCCCAGCGCAGGCCGCCGGAGACAACCACCATCTTGCCCGCCTGCAATTGCGCGGTTGCGTAGCCGGCCCAGTCGTTGGTGCTTAATTTCCAGTCGGAGGGGCCCATGGTCTGCGAGTAGTAGGAGTAGCAAGGCAGATATCCCAGCCCGCGCAGGCCGCCGCCCGAGTCGCGCCAGGTTTTGCCGGTTTCATCGCAGTTGTGCTGGTTGAAGGGGTCCAGCGCGTCCGTCATTCCAAATGTCTTGAAGGCCAGCGCGTCGGTGACAAAATTCTCGACATTCGAGTAGGTGTAGGTTCCGGTCTGATTGCGCAGCAGGCTGGTTGCGTCAAAGCTGTGATCGATGTCAAAGCCGGCCTTGACGAGCAGGTTGCCGCGCACCCAGTCCACCGTTTGCCGCAACTGATAGAGGCGCTCATCCGGGTAATTGCCCTTGCCAAAGCGCGAGGGATTGCCGATGGTGAAGCCGAAGCGGTTGTCCACGACGATCTGGGGCAACTGGCCCCAGGCATTTGCGGCGAGAAAAGTCTTTTCAAAGGCTGACGGGGTCGAAGGCTGAGCCTGTTGCAGAGCGTGCCCTAGTGAAATCTGGGTGACGGAGAGCAGATTGGGCGTTACAAAGGCCTGGGCGCGGGCCAGCAGCCACTCCTCATTGGCCTGGCTGGAGCCGAAGCTGTGGTTGCCGTAGCGCTCCTCGACGCCCTTCAGACCACCACCCGGCGCATTCCAATAGGCGCCAATGCCCTCGGCCATAAAGCGGTAGCGCTCGGAGGCCTTCCAATCGAGCCGCACAAAGCCGGTACCCTGTATCGCGGTGCGCGGGGCTGGGCCAAGCAGTCCGGCCAGCGATTCCAGCATCTGCGAGTAAGCCGTGAGCCCCTGGACCAGGCCATTGGAGCAGACCTTTTGCCCTGGCAGCGTCAGGTCCAGTTGCGCGCACAGCACATTCAACTGGTCGTCAGTGGGCTGGGCAAAGAAGCCGGTGATTTTGTCACATGGGGCATTGCCGCAAAGGTAGGGGTGCTTAACCGTGCTGAGCCCCGGATTGTTGCGCTGATCGCCGTCGAGCGCGGCAAACCAAAACAATTTATCGCGGCGAATGCGGCTGCCCAGGCCGACACCCCAGACCGTGTCGCGGTCCGCGGGGGTGTAGGACTCCGGCTTGCCATTCAAGCCATTGTCAAAGATCGGGACGGAGAGTGTCGGCCCCGATGGATCGTAATTCAGAACGGCTGGCTTGGTTTCTGTAATCCACTGCGAAGAGGGATTTTGCGCGCCCCAGGCGTTCTGGCGGTCGTAGAGGAAGCCCTGCCCGTGCAGTTTGTCGCCGCCGCTTTGGGTCTGGGCGTTCATGCGTTCGCTCTCGGTTTGGGATTCAACGCGGCCGGCAGCCGACTGCACCTCGCGGATGGCCGACTCGCTCACGGCAAGACCATGGCCGCCGGCGCCTACTTGCGCCATTCCAGCCGGATCGGCGCTTTGGCCTAAGCCGCCGCGCCCGCCGGAGGACTGCCCGGAGTTATTCGTGGAGCCAAAGGCCAAGGCACGGCTCACGCCATCCACGGTAACTTCGGATTGCCGTCCCGAACCCCGGAGCGAGATGGGCCCTTGGCCGGAGGCTGGAGTCACGGAGGCGGGCGCGTTGTCGAGCACAAAGTCCTGCCAGCGGCGACCGCTGACGGGCAGCGATTGCAGCTCATGCGCGCTCAAGGTGTCTGCCGGAGGCGGCTTTGGCGGGGCGGCAGGCTTCGGCTTTGGCGAAGCGGCTGGTGGCGCGGCGGGAGCGGGATTCGACTTCGCGAGTTGGGGAGGGATTACGGCTGGGGAAGCTTGCGGGGGAGTGGGGATTTCTGGCGGTATTGGCGCGGCAGGGTTCTCCGGGGCTAAAGCCGGGGTCGATACGGCGGGCGTTGTGCGAGGGTTAAAACCCTCGACTCCCTCCGTTTTGAGTTTTTCCGCAGCCTGTGAAGCCTTGAAATCATTTTGCTTAATTTGCGGCGCGGCTGAAGTCGCGCCCGGATGCAAAGCGGGGCTATCCTTGAGTTTTTCAGTAGCTTGTGAAACTTCCACGGGAGAACTCGGCGGGGAGATTGGCGGGGCAGGAGTTCCTTGGGGAGGGCCAGCAGAATCGATATGGGCTTCCATGCCTGAGGGAGGCTTGATTGCCGCCAATTCTGGTGCCGGGCTCACCGGCGTAAGCTCGATTGCAGCCTGCAAGCGCGTTTCGTGCCCGGCCTCGATTTCGATCTCTTCGAGCTCGCCGCGCCCCAGCAGCTCACTCTCCGCGGCAAGCGTGTAGACGCCGGGAGCAAGCTCGGTGAATCGATAAGCTCCGTTTTTTGCAGTGATTGTGCGGGCTTCGGTCCCGGTGGCCTGGTTGCGAAGCACTACGGCAACGCTTTCCAGAGCTTTGGAGTGCAGGTCGGTCAGGCGCCCGCTCAGCGAACCGGTTGCTAGCTTCGGAGCCGGGGACTGCGGCGACGATTGGGCAAACCCCAACCCCACCGCACTGAAAAACAATGCGGCCATCGCCAGCGCTTTCGTTCCTCCGCGCCCTAACCCTGCCATCGAGCCCCCTGCTCGCGGCAGATTCTGGGAAAAAACGCAACTTTACAACGATCCGGCCTGCTCTAGAGGCAAGCCTGGATGGGCGGTATTCTCCAGCCCATTCGAGAGAGCAATCGAATTAGGCCGTTCGAATTACCCCAATAAGTGCGCTGCAAGCGATTCTATGCCCTGCTACAGTAAACTGGAAAGACGGCGTCTCGGATTTTGCGCAGCTTGTAGGCGGTGGAGCGGTATTCGTGGTTCTCTGATCCCTGATTTCTAACCCCTGTTCCCTGGTTCCCCATGTTTATCGATCAAGCAAAAATTCGTGTCAAGGCCGGCGACGGCGGCAACGGCTGCATGGCCTTCCGGCGGGAGAAGTTTGTGCCCCGCGGCGGACCGAGCGGCGGCGACGGCGGCCGCGGCGGCGACGTCATCATGGTCAGCAGCCAGCGGCACAACACGCTGATTCACTTCCGCTACAACCCGGAGCACAAGGCGCAGCGCGGCGAGCACGGCATGGGCTCCAATTGCACGGGCTTGGACGGCAACTCGATCATTCTGCAAGTCCCGGTGGGCACCAGCCTTTACGACCAGGAGACTGGCGAGCTGATTCACGACTTTGAGGAGCCCGACGAGCAAGTCGTTATCGCCAAGGGCGGACGCGGCGGACGCGGCAACCAGCACTTTGCCACGCCCGTCCATCAGGCTCCGCGCGAGCACGAACTGGGACGGGCAGGCGAGGAACGGCTTTTTCGTCTGGAACTCAAGCTGCTGGCCGATGTGGGGCTGGTGGGCTACCCGAACGCGGGCAAGTCCACGCTGATCTCGCGCATCTCAGCCGCCAAGCCCAAGATTGCCGATTACCCCTTTACCACGCTTGAGCCCAACCTGGGCGTGGTTACCGTGGGCGAGGAACCGGAGTTGGAGTCCTTTGTGGTCGCGGACATGCCGGGACTTATCGAGGGCGCGCACCTGGGCTCCGGCCTTGGCACACAGTTTTTGCGGCACATTGAGCGCACCCGGCTGCTGGTTCATTTGGTGGATGTCTCTGACGCCAGCGGACGCCCCGATCCGGTTGAGGACTTCAAGGTCATCAACAAGGAGCTGGCCAGCTTTACCAGCAGCAACTTGCAGGCCGAGCCCGACCCTTTCGCCGATGACAACGAGCTGCCGGCGAACTCAGACCACCCGCTGGCGAATAAAACCATGATCGTCTGCGCCACCAAGATCGACAGCGCCAACCCGGAGAAGCTGAAAAAGCTGACCGCGCATGTGAAACGGAGAAAGCTGGAGTTTCATGCGATTTCCGCCGTGACGGGGCAAGGGATTGATGAATTGAAGTGGTCGCTGGCGCGGCATTTGCGGGCGGCAGAAATGTCCAGATAGACTATTTCAACCAGAACGACTATAATTCTGATTGAAATCGAAGGAGGGCTTGATGACTTGGCAGCTACAGCAGGCAAAGACGCGCCTGAGCGAAGTCATCGAAGAGGCGCACAACAGAGGGCCCCAGATCATCACTCGCCACGGCGCGGAACGGGCGGTCGTTTTGTCTATTGGGGATTACCGCGCGCTGGTTGCTCACAAACCCAGCCTGATTGAGTATCTGCTAGGCGGCTCCAAGGTTGAGGGCTTCGATATGGAGCCCAGCCGCGATATTGGCCGGGAGATAGAGCTGTGAGCGGGCAAGTCTCGTTTCTGTTTGACACGAACGTTCTGAGCGAAACCCGCAGGCCGAAACCAGATCCCGGCGTCATTGCGTTTCTGCAATCGGCCGCACTATCTTCCAACTTCATCAGTGTGCTCACACTGGGAGAGTTGCGCAAAGGCATAGCCGCCAAAAAGCTCAAAGATCCCAACCCGGCCGCCGCAAATCAATTCGCGGCCTGGGTAGAAGGACTGGAAGTCAGCTTTGCCGACCGGATTCTGGGGATCGATGCGGCAGTGGTCCGGTTATGGGGAGAGTGGTCCGGCGAGCGCCCAAGGCCCGTGGTCGATACCCTGTTGGCGGCCACGGCGGTGGTCCACGACCTGACCCTGGTAACGCGCAATCTTCGCGATGTAGGCGGCATTCCGGTAAAACTTTTCAATCCGTGGACGCAGTAGGAGTCGAACCCGCTTCAAGCGGCGCTGCCGGTATCAGGATGATGGTTTTATCCCTGCCGCGCCTTCCAAAGCAGATACATACCCCAAGCGGAAAGGGTGCTGCTGTCGCGGATGGTCCCGTTCAGCATCATCTCCTCGAACTCGCTCACCGCAACCGAGCACACAACCAGATCGTGCTCCTCGGCGTCGGGAGTCTTTTCGGTTTCCGTAAGCCCCGTGGCCAGATAGATAAACTGGCGCTGCCGCGTAAAGCCGTAGGCGATCCACAGGCTGCCCAGTAGCGTCATCCGCTCGGCCTTGAGGCCGGTCTCTTCGCGGAGTTCGCCGCGAGCCAGCTCTTCGGGATCGGCAATCTCCATCTCCCAGCCGCCCTGGGGCAGCTCCAGCGCGCGCTCTTCGATGGTGTAGCGATACTGCTCGACCAGCCAGATGCGGTCGCCATCGATGGGCAGAATGATCGCCGCGTCGTGCTTCTCCACCACGCCGTAGATGCCCGGCTCGCCATTGGAGCGGAGAATCTTGTCCTCGCGCACGCGCATCCAGCGGTTGCGATAGACCTCGCGGCTGGCTAGCGTCTCAATCGACCTCTCCTGGCTGGTTAGGACCGGGTTCATGGGCACTCCTTTGGCGCTTATCATACGACCGTTGTTGCAATGAGAATGTTAACAGTTGACTTTCAATACCGCGGCTTCGTGAGCCCGTGGTCCCTGATGCTCTAAAGTTTCCATTGGCCTGAATGGAAGATCAAGGAGCCGGCGTTAAGATAATCTTGAGCCGGTTCAACTTGAGCCGGATCTCTTCCCCTGCAATCCATGGAGTCACCGCACGATGCTGCGCCAGTATCACAAAGGCTATTCCAAGCAATTGGGGCGGGAGATGGAAGCGCTCATCTTCGGCCACGCCGGACTGCCTGTCGTGGTCTTTCCCACCTCTTGCGGCCGCTTTTACGAATTTGAAGATCAGGGCGTGGTCGCCGCTCTTAGCGCCAAGATCGACGCCGGCCAGTTGCAGCTTTTTTGCGCCGACTCGGTGGACGCCGAGAGCTGGTACAACCGCGCCGCTCTGCCCCGCTTGCGCATCAACCGGCATAAGCAATATGAGGAGTACGTGATGCGGGAGGCGCTGCCGCTCTTCAGCCAGTACAGTCGCCAGCACAGTTCAGGCCCGCGCCTGGTCTCGCTGGGATGCAGCTTTGGCGGCTACCACGCGGTCAATATCGCGCTGCGCCATCCAGAGACATTTACCGGCTTCGTCTCGCTCTCCGGCGCCTTCGACCTCTCGGCATTCCTCAATAACTATTACGACGAGGACTGCTACTTCCATCTGCCCACGCACTATCTGCCCAACCTGACAGATTCTCATATTCTCGACTGCTGCCGCCGCGCCAGCTATGTACTGGCCACCGGCTGGGACGACCAGTGCCTTGCGCAGAACCGGCAGCTCGACAGGATTCTGAATGAGAAGGAGATTCCTCACCAACTCCGCATCTGGGACTCGCCCAACTCCCACGGCTGGGCCACATGGCAGCGCATGGCGGTCGAGTATCTTTAAAGGGACTAGGGATTAGGGAAGCAAATGCTCGTGAAGCAAGAATCAGAACTGACTGAATTGAAAATGGAGGCTGACTCAATGAATGCACTCAATCCGTATGATCGCTTTCTGGACGGAAGGCCGTTGGAAACCATTCTGGCCGCGACCGCGGCGGAGATCGCCTTGCTGCTTGAAGCCATTGGCTCGGAGAAGGCCGCTGTCGCGCCCGCTCCGGGCAAATGGAGCCCGGCGGAGATTGTCTGCCATATGGCCGACTGCGAATTGGTCTTCGGCAATCGCCTGCGCCAGACGCTGGCCGAGGATGCGCCCACAATCCAGCCCTTCGATCAGGATAAGTGGGCCGCGAATTATGCTGGCATTGCCGTCGAAAGGGCTTTGATCGCTTTCTCAGCGCTGCGCGCCTGGAATTTACTGCTCATCAACGCTACTCTTCCGAATGCGGCAGACAGGCCGGTCACGCACCCCGAGCGGGGCACCATGACCTTTCTGACCCTCGTCGAGACCATGGCCGGCCATGATTTGAACCATCTGGAGCAACTGCGGAGACTCACGCCAATAGCACCTTCGGCATGAACTTGGAATGCCTCAGCCACAAGCCGATCAAAGGGCCGAATCAGTAGGTTCCCTGAGATGTTTCGGCCCTCAATCTCTTACGCGGTAGCTATAAACCACAATTGTAGGAAACTCGCGCAAGCGCTTGAAGTGCGGATTCGCATCGAGCCAGCTCAGCCTGGGGCCGTCGGCTGTATCACTCTCTTTGTAGGCAATGAAGACGCCGTCATCGGGAAGGCTTTCAAGCGTCTCATACAGCTCGTTGCCCGTCCCCAGCACGGGAACGACCTTCAGGTTTGTGTAATAGGCAAAGACCGGGTAATCGACCACCGAGTACAAAACTGCGTTGGCTGGAAGAGTCCGCGTCAGATACTCCGAGACCACGATCTGGTCGTAGACTTCGTTGTCGAGGAAGGGATTCTGAAAGATTTGAGTCGTCGGCCAAAAGGCATAGATCAACCCGCCGGCCAGCAGTAATGTTCCAGCCGCGCGCACCGCTCGCCGCCGGCCCTTCACCAGCACGCTGAGCCCGGCACCAGCCAGCAGCAGCAGCGGAGGCGCAACCGGCAGTGCGTAGCGCGGTTCCTTGTGGCTGAGCAGGCTGAAAAAGAAAAAGATCACGACCGCCCAAAGACAGAGAAAGCCTTCGAGCTTCAGCCCACTTTCCGCCACCGCGCGCACGGCGGGAGCATTCAATCGCGTCTTTTGCCGCCACTGCCACGCCGTTTTTACTATCCACAGCGCCAGCCCGGCCACTGTGATCCACCCAAAGATAATGCTGAAGTTTCTTAGATAGAAGAAAAACGATTCCTCGGGGCCGTCGAAGTTCAGCCAGCCCTCGCGGAAGGTAGTTAGAAATCCGCCGTAGCTCCAGCGCGACCAGCAAAGGTAGGGCGCAATGCCAGCCGCAAATCCAAGCGAACATGCCGCGGCCGACCGCCAGCGGCGCTCGGCGGTAAGTGTGAGAAGCCCAATCATCCCCACCGACGAGAGCGAAGCAAAGCGCATCAGCACGGCCATGGCCATGACCAGGCCCGCCAAGGCGAAGAGAAGACTTGCCTGTTTTTCGGACTGTTTGGCAGATTGTTTGCCGGCCTGTTTTTCAAGCGCGCGCAGAACCAGCCAGAGCGAAAGCAGGATCAGCGTCAGGGCGGGGCAATCGGAGAGCAGGCTGTTGCCGGTGTTGTCGCTGCCCCATCCGGGCAGAATCACGCCCACAAAAAATGGCGAGAAGGCCAAGAGCAGCGCCGCAATGGCTGCCGCCAGCCTGCCGACGATGCGGCGTCCGGCGGCAAAGAGCAGCGCCGGGGCGGAAGCGTTGAGCAGTGCGGTGCCGATGCAAGCCGCGTAGATGTGGTGCCAGAAGAGATAGACAAACACGAAGAAGAGCGAGAGCAGCGGAGGGCGCGAGTTCAATTCAGAGTAATTGGCCTTGCCGCAGCAGATCACCTCGGCATTTTGCAGGTAGACAGCCTCATCCCAGTAATGCATTTTGGAGAGGCCCCAAAGCCGCAGCACGAAGCCCGCCGCCACCAGCAGAAAGACGAAGATTGTCCACAGCATCGCACTGCGCCGAGACCCCGCGCTCTCTGCAATCATTCTGTCCAGCGATTTCAAACCTGTCATGCGGAAGTGAGGCTCCATCTCTGCAATCGACTGTCGAAGTCTATCATCTCAAAAGGCCAGGGGTCAGGGATTAGGAATTAGCATTCGAGCTTGGTGTTTGTGGGAGGACTGGCTCTGTAAAAAGCAGGAAATCTAGAGATAGGAAAAACCTTCTCACTCGGATTTAAGCCAGCAGTCAGCAGTTGCAGTTGGGATGCTGAAGACGTATAGAAACAAAGATGCGCCGATGGCGGTTCTCCCTGTTCCCTAGTGTTTAGACCGCATGAATTGGCCATTCATCATGGCAAAGCGCGGACGAGGACGTCCGCGCTACAACCGGCCGGGAGGCCGGCGCTCCATTCATACCATTGCCAAATCACGCGGTCACGGTACTAATCCCTAACCCTAACCCCTGACCTCTAACCCCTGTTCCCTAACCCCTATTCCCTGAATCTCCCCGTTCATCGCATAGAGAATTGCGCGGGCGGTGAACTCTTCCTCGGCGCGGGAGCTGATCATCAGGTCATAGAGGTGGGGATTGTTCCAGGCCTTGCCGTAGTACTGCTGTAAATACTTGGCTCTCTCTTCATCCACGGCGCGAATGCGCTGCTCGGGGTGAATGCCTTTTTCCAGCCGGTCTTTCAGGCGCGCCAGCCGGTCCAGATAGGGCGCATAGACAAAGACGTGGAAGACATCCGGCTTGTGCTGCAAGATACATTGCGAACCGCGGCCGACGATGACGCAATTGCCCTCCGCGTAAGCCTCTTCGACAATCTTGCGGGAGATCTTCACCATCTCCTCGGCGTCGAAGACATCGTTCTCGCCCAGTTCCAGGCCAGCGGCCAGCGCGGCCGAGCGCATTGCCTGCTGATTGATGCGGCGCAGCCAGGAATCCACATGCTCATCGTAGTGCCGGACCACATTGCAATCCACATGCGCCGCGTAGGCGATGGCGTCGATGATGTCGCGATCCAGCAGCTTCCAGCCCAGCCACTCGGCAATGGTTTGGGCAATGCGCCCGCCTCCGCTGCCGAACTCCCGGTTCACCGTCAGTACACGGTAATCCACGTTCCCCTCCAGCAATCCCCGCAACCTTTCACGTTACACCTCTTGGCCCAATCTTTCCAGTTAGCTCTTTCCAGTTAGCCTTGGCAATTTGCCGGTTCGGCACTGCGTGGAGCCTTGCCGGCCAGGCGCGGAGTCCGATTCCCAAACCGAAACGGCGTTGATACAGGTTCCCAATCGGTACTCCAGTACATGAGTAACCTGCTCAATCCACTCAGAAGTGCCGAAGAGGTGAGGGAAGATGTAGGCCGGTAGGTTTCGGGCGCTGTGCGCCAGCCCACCTGAGAGCCGCGAAGAAAACTTTGGTGGCGCAACAATCTTACCCTCGTCTCAACAAGGAGCGATTCGCATGAAAAGTCTTAAATTGCAACTACTCGCCGCGATATTCATGGTGGCGGGCCTGTCTTCCCCTGCCTGGGCTGCCACGGTTCTCTCCTTTGGCCAGACTGCCAGCGGAACCATCAGCTTATCGTCGCAGGTTGACAGCTACACCTTCACAGCCAGCGCCGATGACGTGGTTATCATCACGGTGGCCGATACCGACTACTCGCTGCATCCGCAGATCCAGCTTTACGACCCGAGTTTGAACCTGCTGGGCTCGGCGCCAGGCAACTCCAACAACAAAGGCACGCTGATTTCTTCCCCGCTGCCCACTACCGGCACGTACACCGTCAAGGTCAGCAGTTGGACCGGGGCGTCCACCGGCGGATACGATCTTTACATTCAGCGGACCAACAATCCCAGCGGGGCGGCCAATTTTGTCTTTGGTTCGGCGCCGGCCAGTTTGATCAATCTTCCGGCGCAGTCCGACACCTACACCTTCAGCGCCACGGCCGGCCAATCCATCTATCTGGCGATGACGACGACCAGCGGCGCAACCATGAGCCCGGCGGCCAAGATCTTCAGTCCCAGCGGATCGCAACTCATTTCGCAGCAATCCGACGTGTCCTGCGTGGGCAAATCCCTCGCATTGAGCAGTATCACTCTTCCCACCACCGGAACGTACACGATGGTGCTCAGCGCCTGCGATTCGATCAGCGCTGGCAACTATTCGGTCTACATGCAGCTCCAGGAAAATCCCATTGGGGCAACGCCGGTCTTCTGGGGTCAAACGCAGTCGACATATCTGGCCTCGGCGGCCGCCAGCAACACCTTCTCTTTTGTGGGAACCTCCGGCAACTCCATCGGTCTGACGGCTACGGAAACGGGCGGCGCCATCCGTCCCGTCATCCGCCTCTACAAACCCGATGGATCCTTTGCGGTTCAGGCTCCCGCCAGCGGTTGCGCCGCCGCCACATCAGTCGCGCTTACCTCAGTGACGCTGACACAGGACGGCACGTATACCGTGCTGGTTGGCGATTGCGGTCTCACTGCCATCGGCACCTACAGCCTGACCTCGATTTGCGCCGGCAGCTGCCCGGTAACGCCCAAGATCACCTGGGCGGCGCCGGCCGCGATCACATATCCGGCGGCTCTAAGCTCAACCCAACTGAACGCAGTCGCCTCGGTTCCGAATGAAACGGTGACTGGAACGTATGTCTATTCGCCGGCCCTGGGCTCGATACCGCATGGTGGAAGCGACACCTTGACAGTAACCTTCACCCCCGACGACACCGGCCTCTACACCATTGCTACCGCATCGGTGCCACTGACGGTTTACCGGGTGAAGCCGACTCTGACCTGGGCCCCGCCGGCGGCGATCATGTATGGAACCGCGCTGAGTTCAACCCAGCTCGACGCCACAGCTTCGGTTGCAGGAACCACCTTTGTTTATCAGCCTGGATTGGGCGCGCAGTTGCCCGGCGGCGTGCAAACGCTATCGGTGACATTCAACGCCGCCGATTCCGTTGACTACGCACCCGTGTCGACCTCGGTTTCCATCACAGTTGACGAGAACGCTACGCTCACCTCACCTTCGCCGGGCGGCACGCTTGCCGGCTCCAGTCAAACATTCGAGTGGACGGCCGGATATGGGGCGACGGCCTATATCTTCCATCTGGGAACCACCAGTCCTGGATCGAGCGATATCTACAACTCGAGCTCGACGACGGCTCAATCGGCGGTTATCAGCAACATTCCCACCAGCGGCGTAATACTCTACGCGCGCCTCTATTCAGAGATTGGCGGCGTGTGGCGCTTTGCCGACTTCACTTACACCGAAGCTGGAAGCTCGGCAGCTCCGGCGCTGATCTCACCCCCGCCGGGCAACACGCTCACCGGTTCCAGCGCAACCTTCACATGGTCAGCCGGAAGCGGCGTGAGCCTTTACATGCTGTGGCTGGGAACCAAGGGACAGGGAGCCAACGACCTCTACAACTCGGGCATCGTCAAAACCACCACGACTTCCGCCACTGTGACCGGCATTCCGGTGCAGGGCGCCACCCTCTACGCGCGGCTCTTTGCCGAACTCAACGGATCCTGGCAGTATTTCGACTACACCTACACTGAAGTGGGAACGTCGGCGGCAGCGGCCTTGACCTCACCCACGCCCTCGACCACTCTCACCAGCGCCGCGACCCAGACTTTCTACTGGTCGCCGGGCAGCGGATGCACCGATTACATGCTCTGGGTAGGCACCAAGGGCGTCGGATCGAACGATCTGCTCAACTCCGGCATCACGCTGGCCAACTCGGCTGTCGTAACCGGCATAACATCCAGCGGCGCCACCCTCTACGCACGGCTCTTCAGCAAGCTCAATGGAAGCTGGGTAGACACCGACTACACGTACACTGAATTTGGAACGCCGGCTCCGTCCGCGATCACCGCGCCAAGCCCGCTAAGCACCCTCACCAACGCCAGCCAGACCTTTACCTGGTCCACGGGCACCGGCGTCGCGGCGAACATGCTATGGCTGGGCACCAATGGAGTGGGATCGCAGGATCTGCTCAACTCCGGCATCACCACGGCGCACACCACCGGAGCGCTTACCATTCCCACCAATGGCGCAACGGTTTATGCCCGGCTCTTTTCAGAGATCAGCGGAGTCTGGCATACCGTAGACACCACATTCACCGAATACGGAACACCGGTCAGGTCCGTGCCGACCGCGCCTGCCGCCTCCAGTACCCTCACCAACGCCAACCAGATTTTTACATGGTCTACGGGCACCGGCGTCGCGGCGAACATGCTTTGGCTGGGCACCAAGAATGTTGGATCGAACGATTTCTACAACTCCGGCGTCACTACGGCGCACGCCACCGTAGCGCTTGCCGTACCCGCCAATGGCGCAACCCTCTACGCACGGCTTTTTTCGGAGATCAGCGGTGTCTGGCAGTACACGGATTACACCTACACCGAATACGGAACGCCAGCCAAGGCAGCACTGAACAGCCCCACGCCCGGCGATACGCTTTCAGGCACCAACGTGACCTTCACATGGACGAACGGAGTTGGCGTTACCTCCTACATGCTGCAATTGGGCAGCACCGTAGCGGGATCGAGCGATCTCTACAACCCTGGCGTTACTTCATTGACCACCGCCTCTGTTACGGGCCTGCCGACTCTCGGCTTGACGATCCACGCGCGGCTCTATTCGAAGGTCAGCGGAATCTGGCAGTACACCGACTACACCTACATCGAGTCTGGCAGCTCGTCGCAGGCCACGCTTACCAGTCCAACTGGCGGCAGCACGCTCTCCAGCGCGAGCATCAACTTCTCATGGACGGCCGGCACTGGCGTCACAGCCTACCAGCTTCTGGTAGGAAGCACCGGCATCGGCTCGAGCAATGTCTTCAACTCAGGGTCGATCACCGCAACCTCGGAGAACAGCGTGCCGGTTCCCGCCACTGGAGCAAAGCTTTACATCCGTCTCAGCTCGAAGATCGGCGGAATCTGGCAGAGCACGGACTATTCCTGCACGCAATCGGGAACGATCACTCCCGCGGTACTCAGCACGCCGTCACCGAACAGTCAGTTGGCCAGCGGCACCGTGACCTTCTACTGGACGGCGGTCAACGGCGTAACAGCCTACCAGTTGTGGCTGGGAACAACTGGCGCCGGATCGAAGAATCTCTTCAACTCCGGCACCATCACCACTGCTTCGGCTGCCGCGACCGGACTGCCGTCGAATGGCGTCAATGTCTACGCCCGCCTCTTCTCTTTGATCAACGGAGTCTGGCAGTCGAATGACTACCTCTACACCGAGGCGGGCACCGTGACGCAGGCCTCGATCTCCACCCCCGCGCCCCTGTCAACGCTTTCCGGCTCCAGCGTGACCTTTACCTGGTCCACGGGCACCGGCGTCACGGCGTACATCCTCACCGCGGGCTCTACCGTCGGATCGAACAACTACTACACCTCCGGCATAATCACGGCCACCACGGCGAACGCCACCGGCCTGCCAGTCACCGGCAAGACGGTACACGTCCGCCTCTACTCGCAGATCAACGGACTCTGGCAGTCGGCAGACTACACCTACACAGCGCAGTAATCCAACCCGTCCGGCAGGACGCTCCCTAAAGGGGCGTTCTGCCGGATGCAACTCTCCATAAAGCTATCTAAAAAACCTCCCGCCAATCTCCTTCACAATCTGCCAGCCTTACTGCCGTACACTGGATGCGTCGCGAATTTGCGCGCTAACGCTGAACCGTGCCTGGAGGGTTAGGCGATGAAGAAGATCGGCATTCTCTTTGGCGGAGAGAACAGCTTTCCCGGCTCTCTAGTGGAGCAGATCAACGCCCGCAACCTGGACGGCATCCGCGCCGAGTTTGTTCTGACCGGCGCCGTTTCTGCCGGCCGCGCCTCGGGCTACGCAGTGATTCTGGACCGCATCTCGCACGCGGTTCCCTTTTACCGCGCCTACTTGAAGCACGCCGCGATCACGGGAACTGTGGTCCTCAACAATCCCTTCTGGGCTTCGGCCGACGACAAGTTCTTCAACTACTCGCTGGCCGGTCGCCTGGGCGTCGCAGTGCCAGCAACGATCATGCTGCCGCACAAGCAACTGCCCGAGGGCGCAACGGACCGCTCGATGCGCAATCTGGAATACCCGCTCGACTGGGAGGCGGTCTTTGCCGCGGTGGGCGAGCACGGCTTTCTCAAGCCCATCGACGGCGGCGGCTGGCGCGATGTTTCAGAGGTTTGGGATCGCGAGGAGTTCTTCCGCGCTTACGACCAGAGCCGCAAACTCTGCATGATTTATCAGAAGGCTGTCGATTTTACCGCGTACTTCCGCTGCTATGTGGTGGGCCGCAAGAAGGTGCGCATCATGGCATATGACCCGCGCCGCGCACACGCCGAGCGCTACATTCAGAACCCGCTGCCGGTGGCCAAGACTTTGCTCAAGCGCATGAGGCTGGACGCGCTCAAGCTCTGCGAGGCACTCGGCTACGACTTCAACACGGTGGAGTTTGCCGTCGAGCGCGGCATTCCCTACGTCATCGACTTCATGAATCCCGTCCCCGACGCCGACGTGCATTCAATCGGCCAGGCAAACTTCGACTGGATCGTGCAGCAGACCGCCGATCTGTTGATTGCCAAGGCGCGGAGCGGGCACCGGCTGGCGGAGTTGAGTTCGTCGGTTTTTCTCGGTGCGGAAACCGCCAAAGGCAAAACTGCGAAGGCCGCTAAGAAGAAGTCAACCGCAAAGAAATCGGCGAAATAATCACCATGAAGTTGAGTGCCCCATCCCTCGCGTTGTTTGCAAGGGTGAGATACGAATAACCCTTATAGATCCAATTTATCGGGAGCAAACGGCATATGAGGTGGATGTGGTGTTGGCGGTGCAAGCAAGAGATGCCCATGCTGGACGAGAATGAATTCGCCGGGATCGCGCGCTTGTACACCGGCGGGATCAAGGCGATAAAAGAATTCAGGCTTGCCCACGGTGTTCCTCTGAAGAACGCATCGATGGACGAGCGATTCGAGCCAGTACGCGTTGCATACGAGCGCATCACTGGCGCAAGAGTACAGAACGAAAACGCAATCATGCACCATCGAATCTCACTCTACGGACCGCCTTGCAAGCAGTGCCACAAGCCGCCGCGGACCCCAAAGGCCAGACTGTGCGGTGCGTGTATGTATCCAGTCAAGGTAAATGAGTCATGAAATAGATATTCAGATCTTGACATTCTGTATCCCAAAGGATACACTTACAAATGATCGCAATTTGCCAGGCCGAGGTCTTTTCCGAATGGATGCGATGCCTGCGGGATCGATAGGCCAGATCAATTATTCAGGTTCGCATTGACCGATTGGCCTTCGGCAATCCAGGGGACGTGAAATCTGTGGGCGAAGGAGTTCGGGAGTTGCGAATTTCTCATGGGCCCGGCTATCGCGTCTACTTTGTCCAGCGAGGGCAAATGCTCATTCTGCTCCTTTGTGGTGGAGATAAGAGTTCGCAATCGGCCGATATTCAGAGGGCAAAATCGTTGGCGGCGGAGTTTGAGGAGGAATAGATATGGCCCTGAAAACCAGACCGTACGATTCCGCGGAGTACCTTGAGGATGACGAGTCGATAGAAGCTTATCTTCAGGAGTCGCTCAATACCGCCCTGGAAATTGGCGATCCTTCTTTTTTGACACAAGCGCTGGGAACAGTGGCGCGGGCACGAGGCATGTCGCAGGTTGCTCAGGCATCGGGACTGTCGCGCGAGAGCCTCTACAAATCTCTAAGCGCCGAGGGAAATCCGGAGTTTGGAACCGTCTTGCGCGTGATGCAGGCGATGGGCCTCAAGCTTACCATTAAAGCTGCATAGCTGGAAAATCAGTTCCAGGATCGCAAATTTCGCCTCGTACCTTTTCCGCGCTCTTGCCTCCGCTCCAGCATCTGGCGTAAAGTGGGCTGAGCCGTAGGAGGCAAGCTCTTCTATGTCCGCATCTTCCGATTCCCCAATCGTAGCCGCCGGCGGCGGCAGCTTTCTGCTTGAAACGCGCACCCCTGCCGAAATCTTTACGCCTGAAGATTTGAACGAGGAGCAGCGCCAGATTGCCGCGACGGCTGCGCAGTTTGCCCGCGAAGAAATTCTGCCCAACATTGCCGCCATTGAGGCCAAGCAGCCGGGGGTTCTGGCCGGACTGATGCGCAAGGCCGGCGAACTGGGCTTTACCTCGGTCGATATTCCCGAAGAGTACGGCGGCATGGGGATGGACAAGACGACCTCGACCATCGTGACGGACCACCTCTCTGTGCTGGGCGCATTTTCGACGGCCATTGGCGCGCATGTCGGCATTGCCACGCTGCCGCTGGTCTGGTACGGAACCGAGGAGCAGAAGAGGCGCTATCTGCCTAAGCTTGGCTCGGGCGAGTGGATTGGCGGCTATGGGCTCTCAGAGGCTAGCTCCGGCTCCGACGCGATGAACATTCGCGCCCGCGCAACACTCTCGGCTGACGGAAACACCTACACGCTCAACGGCGAAAAGATGTGGATCACCAACTGCGGCGTCGCCAGCCTCTACACAGTCTTCGCGAAGATTGACGGCGAAAAGTTTTCCGCCTTCCTGATTGAGCGCACCGCGCCGGGGCTCACCGTTGGCGCGGAGGAGCACAAACTGGGCATTCGCGGCTCGTCCACCTGCCCGCTGGTGCTGGATAACTGCCAGATTCCCGCCGCTAACCTGCTGGGCGAAGCCGGCAAGGGCCACCATATTGCTTTTAATGTCTTGAATGTTGGCCGCTTCAAGCTGGGCGTCGCCTGCATCGGCGGCGCGCGCCACGTGCTCAGCCAGATGATCCGCTACGCCAAGGAGCGCAAGGCTTTCGGCAAATCCATTGCCGAATTCGGCCTGATCCAGCGCAAGATCTCCGCCTCCGCCACGCGCCTCTACGCCGCTGAAAGCATGGCCTACCGCACGGTGGGAATGATTGACGCCGGCCTCGCGGCGCTTGGGCCGGAGCAGGCTCACAACCCGCGCGAGACACAGAAGCGCATTGAGGAATATGCCGTCGAGTGCTCCATTCTAAAGGTCTATGGCTCTGAGATGCTGACACTCGTTTCCGATGAACTGGTAGCCACCATGGGCGGCTATGGTTTTGTCGAAGAGTATCCGGCCGAGCGCTACTATCGCGATGCGCGCATCAACAGAATATTTGAAGGCACCAACGAAATCAACCGCCTCATCATCACTGGCTGGCTGATGAAGCGCGCGCTCAGCGGTCATCTTCCGCTGCTGCCGGCCATCAAGAAGCTGATGGACGAGGTGATGCAGCCGCCATCGTTTGATTCCGCTTCTGACACCGGCGAGCCGTTGGCGCGCGAGACCGAGGTGCTGGCCGCGACCAAAAAGATGGCGCTCTTTGCCGCCGGCGTCGCCAGCCAGCGCTTTCTGACCGCTCTTCAGGAGCAGCAGGAGGTGATGGCCGATTTGGCTGAAATTATCATGCAGGTCTACGCCTTTGAATCGGCGCTGCTGCGGGCGCGCAAATTGTCCGAGCAGGGAATCGGAAGCCTCGTGCAGGCCGCGGCGGCTGAATCGGCGGCGGCGATGACGGGCTTGCTTGCCGACGAGACCCTCGCTCTGGCCGAGCAGGCCACGCGCCGGGTGCTGGCAGCCTGCGGCGAAGGCGACCTGCTGCGGACGCAGATGGCGATTCTGCGCCGCCTGGCGCGCTCCACCCCGGCGGACGCGGTAGGCCAAAGCCGCATTGTGGCTCATCATTGCATTCAACTGGAGCGGTATCCGCTGTAAATCGTAAAGGGTTTTCTGCCGATTGCACTGGGGTGGGGATGCCTTCTACTTTGGAGTTGGTTCTGATAGCCCTATTCTAAAGTTGGCTATCCCCGCCACATAAATTAATCGGCTGGCTGAATTTTGCAAGTGGCTTGATTATTGCCGGATTGATTCGAGGAGACATCTCGGTTATTAAACAGGATGAATCGCTTATATCCGTTCTAGAAGATGCAGAACATTCTAGAATTATGCCGGCACATACAGTCACAGTGAGAGTCGTAAACGGCATTGATAGACCTCGGAGCGACAACAATGAGCGGTAGGCGCGCGCCGTTACTAGGCAATCCGCTCGTTTGGCCGATAATGCAGGCGAATCAACTCATCAGTCTGTAATGCAGCCATCGCGTAAGCGCGCCCTTGATCGTCACTAAATTCGACCTCGACCACGGAGGGGGCGAGCAATTCAACGATTGTCCCAACTTCTCCGCGAACAAGACCTTCCTCGTGCATATCCCGCAGCAGTGCGACTTCTGTTAGAAGTTCCGCCTCGTTCATGCGCCCCTCTTCCTAAAGAACACGGTCCTGTTCCCTGTTTCCTGTCGCTAATGCCCCGGCATCATGCCCCAAAGCATCACCAGCGTCATGCCGATCACAATGATGCTGGTGGCCCAGGCAATCACATTCCACAGCCGCGAATTCTTGTGCTCGCCCATCAGATCGGCGCGGTTGATCAGCATCAGCATCAGGATGATGATGACAGGCAGCAGCACGCCGTTCAGCACCTGCGAAAGAATCGCCACATTAATCAGTTGCGCGTCCGGCAGTAGCAGAACCGTAGCCGCGCCGCCAACAATCAGCAGCGTGTAAAGCCAGTAGAAGAAAGGCGCTTCGGCGAACTTTTTGTCCACGCCGCTCTCGACGCCCAGCCCCTCGCAGACCGTGTAGGCCGTCGAGAGCGGCAGAATCGACGCGGCAAAGAGCGACGCATTGAAGAGCCCAAAGGCAAAGAGAATAAAGGCGTAGTCGCCCGCCAGCGGCCGCATCGCTTCAGCGGCGTCCGAGGCCACCTGAATCGCGCCCATGCCATGCACAAAGAGCGTAGCCGCGCAGGCCACAATGATGAACCACGCCACAATGTCGGTGAAGAGGCTGCCCACGATGACGTCCAGCCGCGAGGCCGCGTAATCCTTGACGCGGATGCCCTTCTCGACGATCGACGATTGCAGATAGAACTGCATCCACGGGGCGATGGTTGTGCCGACGACGCCTATGGCCATATACATGTAGGCCTTGTCGCTCCACACCGATTTTGCCGGCAACTGCACCGTGGCCAGCATCGCATCGTGCCAACTGGGCTGCGAGAGCACCCCGGCAAAGATGTAGCAGATATAAACGAGCGAGGCGATAATAAAGATTTTTTCCGTGCTCTTGTAGCTGCCCTTCACCACCATGTACCAGACCAGCCCAGCGCACAACGGAACAGAGATGTATTTGGAAACATGAAATAAGTGCAGCGACCCGGCGATGCCGATGAACTCGGTGACGACGTTGGTGTAGTTGACCACCACCAGCAGCAGCATCAGCACAAAGGTCAGGCGAAGGCCGAACTCCTCGCGGATCAGGTCGCTGAGGCCCTTGCCGGTGACGACGCCCATGCGGGCACACATCTCCTGCACGACGATCAGAGCAATGGTGATGGGAATGATCGTCCAGAGCAGCGCGTAGCCGTACTGCGCGCCAGCCTGCGAGTAGGTGAGGATTCCGCCCGAGTCGTTATCGACATTGGCGGTAATAAATCCGGGGCCGAGAACGGCCAGAAACAGCAGTATCCGGATTCGCCAACGCTTCAACATTCTCGCCGGTTCCTATGGGGGATTCATTCAGGGTTCCTCACTGACCATAACAGGCCGGGGGCCCGGATGCGAACCTTGCAGCGAACCTTGCAGCGGTGGCGCCGCACGCCATGTGGCGCAACGGAGAGCGCTTTCAGGCCTTTCCGCAGCCTGCGGCCAAGGCGGCATAGCGCTACAGTCTCTTGCCGGCGCGGGTCAGCGAAGCCGGTGGGCAATTGATAGGCCCGAATCGCCTCTCATTCAGAAACCATAGACTGAGCCCCCAGAGAAATCCGAAGATCAGGCACCCGGCCAGAAGGCTCAGCCCGGAGATCCATTCCAGTTTTTTGTGGAGGAGATAGACATTGGAGAGCGTGGTGAGCAGAAACATGAAGCCGCCCCATCGCAGTACACCGCGGAAAAGAAGGAAGAAGAGTTTGCCGTGCCTGCGCTTCTTCTCCCAACTGAGGCGCTGCCGTTCACGCACCGCGGATCGGATCCGTGCAAACATCTCTCTCCTCCGCCAGTAAGAACATTTTCATGGCTTCTGTGAGGCTGATTTTGTGGTTTCCCACCCATTTCACAATTCAGAACGCAGATCCTTCGACTACGCCAGGACGAAATGGATGGGGAACATAGCTTCCTTATACTACCGGTGAAGATGCTCTGGTACTACAGTTGTATTTAACTCAATTGAGGGAGAACGAGCCAAGGCCCGGGCCTTCACAGGCTGCGGAAAAACGCCCGAATTCCTAGCTGATCTCGTTCCTGGCGCGGTTTTTTCGCCGTTATCGGCCCGTTTCGCCGCAGCTTCCTCGTTTCGTTTTGCCCCTGGAGGCCGTTTTTCGGCCTCCCACCGCTTAACGCGTAAGAGCTTCCTCTTTTACAGCGTTCTCCGCTGTCGGAACCTCGGCAAGCCCCGCAGCCTTTTCCTCCCGCAACGCCTTGAACGCCCGATAGACAAACGAGCCCATATACCAGCCGTCGATGAATTTGTAAGGCGTTTCACCGGTGGTGTAGTGGCCGCAGGGCAGCACGCGCTTCTCGAAGTTGAGGCCGATGCGCTCAAAGGCCTTCAGCACTTGCAGCGAATACTCTTTGGGGAAGGTCAAATCGTAGTTGGCGTAGACCAGCAGCACTTTCTTCAGCGGACCATCGACCTCGGGGCGGACGATCTTATCGTAGTAACTGCATGGGCTGGCAGCGGCCCACAGGGCGCGAATGCGCTCTTGCGAAAGGCCGGCTTCTTCCAGCGCCTGCTTGACGTGCCGCGTACTCTGTCCTGCCCAGACCACGTCGCCAAAGGCCGTTGATGCATGGTTGAAGGCATTCACGCGCAGCCGCGCATCGTGCGCGCTGGCCAAGTAAGCGTAGCAGGAGCCCAGGCTGGTTCCCAGTACGCCGAACTGCTGGTAGCCCTGCTCCTCGAGCCAATCCACGCAGCAGCGAATATCGACCACCGCCTGACGGCAGGCCGAGAGCGTGCGGCCAATGTTGGCGCTGACGGCGTAATCCGAGCGCTCCAACTCAGCTGGCCGGCGAATGTCGTGGTAGGGCATGGAAAGCCGCAGTGCCGAGATACCCATCCGGTTGAAAATGGCGCAGAGCGAGTTGTGCCCCAGTCCGTCGGAGTTCCACTGCGGCAGCACTACAATCGCTTGCCGGGGCCGTTTGGGATCTTTGTGCGCCACGGGATACCAGCGGGCGTTGACCAGATCGTTCTCCGGGCACGGCGTCCGCTCCGGCGAGGTGAAGCGCAGATATTGGGCCGGCGCGAGCTTTCCCTGGGCGGCCTGCTGCTTCATCGCGGCATCTTTGGCCAGCGTCTCCGGGCGCACGTTGGTTGGGAAGAGTTGCGGATGCCGTTCTTCCAGACGAAAATCCGGCGGCTTTGTGTAGCCGAAAAAGTCGTCGCTGTGGCGGACCAACAACTCGTTGATGCGGACCATTGCGGCCTCGGCGGCTGCTTCGTTGCGCGCGACCTCGGGGCCGGGCAGCGCCTCGGCAAAGCCATGCTCGCGCAGGAAGGGCTCAATCCACTCGAAACCCCACTCCAGCGGACGCACCACGCGATTTTCGTCGCGCGTGGTCAACGCCGTCTCCCACCGGTACATCCATCGCGCGTAGCTATCTTTCAGGCTGGGCTTGAACATTGGGCTGATTCAATTTTATCAGCGGAGGTTGAATGGAGAGTCAACGAACCTTATGGCGCGCAAGCACCGCCGCCTGAACGGCAAGTCCCCCCACCGCAGGCGGCCCGCTTCAGCGCCAAGTATTCTTTGCCGACCCATCCCAAACTCAGCAGAACAATCAGCGCAATAACGGCTTGCGAAATCACGCAGTAGAGGCACCACACCTCCAGGGCAAACTCCTCGATAAAGGTCAGACGCAGCGCAAACCCCAGGCCCACCAACGCGCATAGGAAGAGCAGCGCCCGCTGGCGCATGAGTGCCAGAACAACCAGCGCCAGATAGCCGGCAATGCCGATCACAGCGACCGGAACCTTCTCAACCTCGGCAAAGGGGCTGTGGTTCACAATGCCGCAATCCCACTTTTCGTTGATCGAGCAGGGCTGAGGATCGGAGCAATAGTGTACGTGCAGAGCGAGCGCGGAAACCACCACGCCAACCAGGGCAAGAACCGCAATCAGATATCGCATCATTTATAGACGATGCTAGCAGAGCATCGTCACAAGTTACTATGAACGACTGAATTAGTGTCCAAGTGAGCCGAACCCCACGCACTGCGCAGGGAAATCACACACGGCTCAGTGTCCACCAGAAACACGCCTGGACACTGGCTCATGCCAAACTGGACCCTATGTTTCAAAAGAACGGCAGGTATTACGCCGATTGGCGCGACAAATCAGGGCGAAGACTGCGCCAGTCCTTCACATCGAAGCGGGCAGCGTTACAGCACGAAGCGGAACAAAAGGCCATAGCACACCCAAAAACGACGGCGATAGAGGGTGTAAAACATTTTGTGTAAACGGTCTTTTCGACTCTGTTAAACAGAGAG
>CAZDYU010000050.1:0-27340 GCA_964509755.1 uncultured Occallatibacter sp.
ACGCGACTGTCACCGAGGTCTTCCCGGTCAATATCCCCGCGATGGTCGGAGGCAATTCAGCCTGGGTGGGATTCACCGGCGGAACCGGGGGCTTAACCGCGATCCAGAATGTGCTCTCGTGGAGTTATACGTCGCAGTAGTTCAGAGCTGAACTGTCACCGACCAGTTGCATTGGCCTGACGGGCCTCGTCGATTCGCGGTGATCCCTTCAGTCGCGTCGATTAGTTGAATCTGCAGTAGACGCCAGCAACACGCCTTCAAGTGCGTCGCATGCAGAATCCCAAGTGAATCTTTGGATTTGGCGGTGACCGTTCAAAGCCAGTTTCAAGCGCAGTTCCGGATCGTTTATAAGTCTGATGACTGCTTCTTCAATTGCTTGTGGGTTCTTGGCGGGTACTAGCAGAGCGGTTTCTCCGTCTGTACAGAACTCCTGGTGTCCACCTATATCGGTCGCAATCACCGAGGCGCCGCACATCATCGCCTCGCACGGAGGAAGCCCCCACCCTTCGCTGTGGCTGGGGGCAAGGAATATGGCTGCGCGATTATAAATGCGGCGCAGTTCCTCCTGGGCGGGCGCGTGATGGTAAATAATCCAAGAAGGCAAATCCGCTGGGCGATCATCGATGCCGAAAAATTCTACCACCAGACCAGGGTACTTCGCTTTCAGGCTGATGAGCGCCGATAGTCCGTCGAAGGATCCTTTCCAGGACAGGCTGTGGCTGAACATCATAGCTATCCCCATCGGATTTCTGGCGTCCGGCGAAAGATCGCAACCGAATTTTGTAAAATCGAGTCCGTTCGGAATGTAGTGGCAGCTCTCTCCCATCTCATGGGCCACTTTTGCAAGCCACTGTGCGATGACAATTTTCTCTAGAGGCGCCTTCCAGGTGGCCATTACCTCATCGGCAGAGCCGAGCCAAGTTTCCAGATGCTGGATAAGATAGAGTTTCTTTCCAGGCAGATCGTGCAAAGCTGCCAGTTGGTCCGCCGTAGTCCACCAGGTGGCAATATACGCATCAGCCCGTGGAAGAAATAACCGTGACAGAGTCGGTACCCAGGATAATGTTACTTCGGAATCCAATTTAAACCATCGTTCCGGCTTCCAATTTCCCTTAAGCGCGAATGGCAAATAGCGAAATATGCGAATTCTGTCCTTCAAGGTCAAGCGGGCATCGCGATGAAATATATGCGCAATATGCAGAACTCGCACGCGATGGTTTCGTCTGGCCAATCGATTCGCGTATTCGTAAACGACCTTGAATCCTCCCGCAGGGCGCGATGCTTCCTGGGGAAGCAAGAAGACAATTTCCATTTAAACTCTCTCCTTGAGAAAATCAATATATCAAAAGGCCTGACAAAATGGCCAAAGAACAGATACAGCAGCTCGCCGCGGCGGACACAAATTGAGAAATCTACAGGCCATGCTCTCCGCCAACTGAAGCACCCTTTGACGCAATCAGGAAAGGTCGATGCCGCTTCAACTCTCGCGAGTTTGAATCCTCATTGAAAGATCTACTCTAGAATAGCATTTTCCGTACTTCCGCCGACGACTCGCGCAGGCCGCTGGAATCGGCTAACCTGTTTCTATGAGCGCGATATTCCTTTTGCCTGGTCTGCTTTCTCTCTATCTTGTGATCCGTGGGAAGCTAGAGACTGCGTTCTTGGCGGTCTACTTACCCGCTCTGCTGTTGTTTCCCGAGGGATATGCACTCAGGCTTCCTCATATGCCACCAATCTCGGCGGCTGAGTCGGCGTTGATACCGATTGGGACGGTGGCGTTAATTCGCCTTGTGCAAAGGGGCCTCCCCTCGATCATGGATATTCTGGTGGGGGCGCTGGTGATGAGCATTACCGCCAGCGAAGTTTTTCGAGAGCGTGTCATGAACGATGGGATTCTGTCCGCCATGATTGCCTTCATCTCCATTTTTCTTGCTTATGCGACAGGGCGCATGATCATTGAGCCGGGCCTCCGCTTTGTGACTGTCCGGCGCATGGTGGTTCTGATCCTTCTGCTTGGGCCTCTCGGCCTGTACGAATGGCGATTCGGACAGAATCTGTATGGCGTGATAGGCCAGAAAGTATTTCAGTTGACCAGTGTCCATGCCGACGTTCAGATTCGTTCAGGCCACGGAAGAATGGCGGTGTGTTTCAACGACTCCGAATTAGCGGGGATCGTCTTCGGAATGACCGCTGCCATGAATGCATGGCTCGTCTATCTGCGCAAATGGCATTCGGCAGTGAATTTGGGAAAGCCGCTTGACTGGCTTGAGAAGTACCACATCCCCGGCCTGCTGTTGTTGCTGTACATCCTGCTTACTCAAGCCCGCGGGCCTTTGCTTGCCATGGGATTCGCTTACCTTATTCTTCTCATTCCACGATTCAAGAACAAAAAAGCCGCAAGCATTGCCGTAGCTGTTCTTGTTGTGATGGCAGCCGTGGCCGCATACCGGTACTATTCTCAATATACAAACGTCTCCGATCCTGGCGCTGTTGTGAATGAACAGCAAGGCAGCGCGATTTACAGGCAGCAAATGTACGAACTCTACCAGCCGATTGTGCAAAAAGGAGGCTGGCTGGGATGGGGAATGCTGAGTCATCCTATCCTTCCCGGCATGTTTTCCATCGATAATGCGTTTTTGCTTTTTCAATTAGCTTACGGAAGATCGGGGTACCTACTCCTGGTGCTGATTTGCGTAGAGTCATTCCGCTTTTTGATTGTGCGTTCGTGGAAGATGCAGACGCTGGAGGATCAAGCATTCGCCTTTATTCTTTTGGGGGCGATGGCGGTGTTCTGGATTTCGATCGCGACTGTCTATTTGGGGGAGCAGATACCGCAGATTGCCTTTCTTCTTATCGGCTGGAGCCAATCAATTCGATCAGGATCCATTGCGTCCCCTTCAGCTCCGCTGGAGGTGGTGCGTACCAGGTTTGCCTTCAAACGCATATTCAGTTAGGTGCTCAGGCGCTTCGTATTGTTGAAACGTTGCCATTGCGCTGGGACTGCCTGAGTTCGGAGGGCACCCGCCCAAATGGAGAAGATTGGGATGAGGAGAAGATATGGCGAACAATAATTAGAAGTGCTAGATCAATTAAATGAATGACTTAAGATGTAAAGCGAAGAAAAAGAGAATCTTAAAAGAGCATTTTTTGCGTTTTCGCCTATTCAAACTATTGATAATAAGCATGTTGAATAAATATAACTTACCGATAAGCGAATATATGACGAACGTTATTCCGGTTTCGCCGTCTTTTGTCGGCTTTCTGAAAAGAATTAATTTGCGGAATTCGGGCTGATTGCGGAGCATGGCCTGGGCGGTTTGCAGCGGCGCGGATTGGAGGACGTTGGTCATGGTGGTTTCGCGTTTGCAACTGTTTTAATTGTGCGCGCAACAGGGGAAATTATCTGCAAGCACTCTTCGACTTTGCTCAAGGCAGGCTCCACGGTGCGGCTAGAGCATTTTCAGGGTTGCTGTAAGGTTGGTTTCGTGGTATCCCATCCATTTCCGCAAAGAACGCGGAAATGGATGGGTGCACCCTGACAGTATTTTCTTGCCGAAGCAATAGTGGCCTGTTCATTTTTGAACGTAACTCGGATCGCGAGCCGTCCGCTCAGGATGACAGGTTTATTTACGATACAGATTTTAAAGACAAGACACTCGGGCAACCGCCGGGGGGTCAGTCGATCAACGATAGGTCGCTGGCGTCTTCAGAGCGGGCCAGCAGCGTGAGCGCGGCATCGGCGGGAATACCGATGACTTTGGGCAACATTCCGGTGAGGGTTTTCAAGCGGATACTATCCTGGGGCTCCAGCACGCGCAGCGCATAATAGAGGCCGAAGAGAACCGCCAGTGCCGCGCTGCCTCCGCAGAGAATGCCCCATATTGGCGCCATCCGCATGGCGATGAAATGGGCGGTAAGCGAGGCCGCGGCGCTGATGGTGGCGACCTTGGCGAGCTGCATCCAGGGCAGCTTGACTTTGTATAAATAGATGCCGATGGCCCACATGCTTCCCACCGCCATCCCCTGCGCAGTTCCACTGCCGATACATGCGCCAACGGCACCGTAGGCCGGAGAGAAGGCGCGAATGAGGAACCATGCGGTGGCAATGTCGGCGAAGCCGGCAAGGGCGGTGGCGAAGATGATGTAGCGCTGCCGCTCCATGCTCTCCAAGAGGTTCTGGACCGGGCCGATGAAGGCTTTGGGCATACAAAGAATTGGCGCAAGCATGACGACCACGGCCGCTCCATCGTACTTAGCGCCGTAAAGAAAGCGAAGCGCCGCTGGCGCCAACGCGGCTGCGATCACATGCACGGGAATCGCGGTAAGAGCCAGGTAGCGAAAGGAAGAGCCGGCAATGTCTGGAAGCCGGGACTTGTCGCGCCCGAATTGAGCAAAGATGGTGGTGCCGACCGCCTGGGCAAAGACGGAAGAACCGACCAGAAGCTGCTCGGCCATGCTGAAAGCCACTGAATAGAAGGCAATCTGATTGATATCCGAGCAGAATTTTCTGAGCAGAAAGATCTCTGACCGATTCCAGACGATCAATGCCACCGCCATGCTGACAACGCTCTGCCAAGCAAAGCTGGTCATGCGCCGGGAGACGCCTTGGGGCAGCAGATGCACCTTCTCCCAGGCGAGAATGCGCTTCATGGTTGGGATAAGACGGACGAGGAAATCGGTAGAACGCATGGCGAGCGTGGCCGCGCCGACACCGATGACGCCCCACTTGAAGCTCACCGTTCCAGCAATACCGAAGAAGAAGACCAGGATGGAAACGATCGAGGCCTGCATGTTCCTGGAGAGCTCTTCAGAGGCTGCGTTGGCCTGCGCGGAGATGAAGTTGATCATCGCCGGCCAGGTGCTGAGCACTAGTAGCGCGGCGGCAAGTTTGTATTCGCTGTTGGCGTCCCGGAGCACCCAAACAAGCACGCTGGCCGTGGCGAGAGTGGCCAGAAGCGTTTGCAGCGCCATGGTGCGGATATAGATAAACCTTGCCGTTCCCCGATCGCCCTTGCCGATGAACTCCGCCATGTACTTGCGCGTGGTCTGCGGAATGCCCATGCTTCCCAGCAAGCTGGCGAAACCAGCCAGCGTGGAGACAAAGACCATATAACTCATCTTGGAAGGGCCCAGGGTGCGGGCGATAGCGATATTGGTGGAGAGCACAACCAGGACGTTGACACCGACTTCAATGCCGTACCAGCCGGTATTGCGAGAGATCGTCTTGGTGTTCGACATAGGGATATTCGGTGTTTTTACATCAGTTTTTTGCCTGGCATCCTCAGCCTGGCGTTCCGGTGGAAGATGATCCAATGTTAGCACCTGGCGATTGCAGCTTTCAGATTACAAACTGCGGGGGAATTCGCGGGAATCGCGCGTCACCCGGTGCGAGTTCCAGCTTGCTCGGATAGAATAGTTTACGTCATGAACGCAGAGGCAAATTGTAGGGATTGGGCGGGGGAGTTCATCGCGGGAAGGTATCCCCTTCGCAGCTGGTTAGGCGGCTCCGATCGGGGCAGTGTCTTTCTTACGGAATGGGAGGACGATCCGATGCAGAAAGCAGCCATCAAGCTCATTCCGGCCGATGTGGCCGACGCCGAGGCCACGGTTGCCAACTGGGACGCGATTGCGTCGCTCAGCCACCCGCACCTGATGAGCCTGATTCGCACCGGGCATTGCCAGGTGGGCGACGAAGCGCAACTTTACGCGGTAACGGAATACGCGGATGAAAATCTGGCGCAGGTCTTGCCGGAACGGGCGCTGACGGCGGCCGAAGCGAGAGAGATGCTGGGGCCGATTCTTGACGCGCTCGCGTATCTTCACGGCAAAGGCCTGGTACATTGCCATCTGAAGCCATCGAACATCATGGTGGTTAATGATCAGTTGAAGCTATCGGTGGATGGTATTTCACTTGCGGGCCAGATTTGCGCAAAGAATCCGGAGCCCGATATTCACGACGCGCCGGAGAGCGACGGCGGGCGCATTACCCCGGCCGCCGACGTGTGGGCGCTGGGCGTGACGCTGGTGGAGGCGCTGACGCAACAGCCGCCGGTTTGGAAGCCATACACGCTCAGAGAACCGATTGTGCCGAGTTCGATGCCGCAACCATTTGCCACGATTGCCAGGGCATGTTTGCAGCGCGATCCGGCGCGGCGCTGCACACTGGCGAAGATCAGGGCGCTACTAGAACCTACCGAATTGCAGCCGGAGGCCGTGGACAGAAGGCTTCCGGATAAACTTCGCTGGGCGATTGCGGGCGCGGCAGCCGTGTTGCTGATTGCGATCGCATTGCTCGTACTGCGCTCACATCCGAGCGCGCCATTGCTGTCTGCGGCAGAAGAGCAGAATGTGGCGGCTCCTGCTCCGGCGGCGACGAATCAGGCAGCGACTTCGGAGCCGGCTGCGATGGTAACCGTCGCGCCGGCGGCTCAGAAGGCCGGGGGCGCTACGGGAAAGGGCGCGGTGGATGAAAAGGTTCTGCCCGATGTCTCGCAACAGGCGCAGGGGACGATTCACGGTTCATTTATGGTGAGCGTCCGGGTCACGGTGGATATGGCGGGCAAGGTTTCTGAAGCGGAATTCGAGTCACCGGGACCGAGCAGGTACTTTGCGAATCTGGCTCTGCAGGCGGCGCGCAAGTGGAGGTTTACGCCGGCGCGGATTGGAGGCCGCGCAACTACGAGTTCGTGGCTGCTGCACTTTCAATTTGGAGCCAGCGGAAGCCAGGTTACGGCGGTGGAAGAAACGCCATGAGCAGCGGCTAGGAATAGTCGAGCGTGGACCGGGAGGTCCACGCTACAGATGGCCAGGAGGCCGGCGCTACATCTTCATATCGACGCTACAGCTTCACGCCTTGCGCGCCGGCTCTTTGTGCGGATGGCTAATTTGTTCAAAGCTGCGCGCTGGGCCTGACGGGCATTGCGCAGGCTTCACCGGCGACTGTGGTCCACTCGCGCACATACCAGTGCTTCAGGATGCCGTTGGCGACGTACGGGTCGGTTTTAGCAAAGTTCTCCGCGACCCCGGGCGAGTCGCCTTTGAAAAGAACAATGGCAAGATCGGTGGGATTGGCCAGTGCACCGCCCAGCAGCATTTCTCCGCGATCAACAGCCTGCCAGGCAAGCTGGAGGTGCTGGTTGCGAAACTTGCCGCGGCGGGCAAGATAGTCCTCAGCCAATTCGTAGAACAAAAGGTAATGCATGTGTGCCTTGCTTTCTTTCTGTCAATGCAGATGATGAGAAGGCGGAGCATCGCGTCTTCTTCGTATAATAGCTGCAGGAAGCGCAGCAATTGAGAGAGGATCGACCGTGCCGGCATACGAGTATCTGTGCAACGACTGTGGGCTGCGCTTTGAAGCGCGGCAAAAGATGTCTGACGCGGCAATTGAACTCTGCTCCGGTTGCGGCGGAAGGGTGAAGCGGCTGATCAGCGGCGGCGCGGGCGTGATCTCAAAAGGCGGATCTGGCGGCTTTCCGGAGATTGGCTGCGGCACAGGCGCACCTTGTTGCGGTCAGGGCGGCGGCTGCCCGAACCAGGAGTTCTGCCAAAACTAAGTGCGATGCGATGCGATGCGAGCCGATGAGGTCTTCCCGCTTCGACGATTCATGCCGGTGACTCACCAATGAAGTTAGAATGCCAATATGCCCGCAGGACAGAGCCCCATTTACCGCTTCGGCGACTTTGAGGTCAATCCGCTTACGCGGACTTTGAAGCGTAAACAGGCTGTGATCGGCCTCAGCAGGCGCTCCTTTGACCTGCTCCTCTACTTTGTGCGGAACTCGGGAAGGATATTGAGCAAGGATGAGTTGCTCAAGAATATCTGGCCCGATACCTTTGTGGATGAAAACAGCCTGGCCAAGAGCATCTCCATGCTGCGCAAGGCTCTGGACGAAAACCCGGCCGAAAGCACACTGGTATTAACGATTCCCGGCCGAGGGTATCAGTTTGCGTCGCCTGTGGAGACGGTGACGTCCTGGTTGGAAAGGACTGGTCTGGAAAGGACCGGTCTGGAAATATCAGGACTCGACAGAACTGGGCTGGAAAGATCTGGGCCAGACAATTCGTGGATTGACAAGCAGAAATCCGAGCTGGCGCTGCACGGCGGAGCAGCCGCGGTTGGGATATTCGTAGAGCGGCGAATGACCCGGACGACTGTGCAAGAGGAGCAGGTGCTCCCGGCTCGCTTTGCGTGGCGCACCGCTGGTATTGCGGCATTGCTAACGCTGGCCGTGACTGCTGGCGCGGGTTACTTGCTGTGGAGGCAGAGACATCCGGCCCAGCTCTCGGCATCCGTGGTGCTGGCCGACTTTGAAAACACCACCGGCGACAAGGACTTCGACGACACACTCAGCCGAGCGCTCCAGATCGATCTGGAGCAGTCGCCGTTTGTGCAGATTCTGCCGCGCGCCACGGTGCGGGAGACCTTGCAACAGATGCAGCACAGCGCAGACGAGGCGCTGACGCCGGAGTTGGCCAGAGAGATTTGTGAGCGCAATAACGCGCAGGCGGTAGTTGGCGGATCGATTTCAAAAATTGGCGATCTCTACCTTCTCACGGTAAACGCGACTAGTTGCGTGAGCGGCAAGAATCTGGCCGGTTACAAGGAGCAGGTCTCGGCAAAGAAGGATGTGCTTTCGGCGCTGGATGGAGCAGCCGGGGGCGTACGCAAACAGTTGGGTGAGTCGGCGGCATCGATCGAGAAGTTTCAGAATCCAATTGTCCCGGCTACGACCAGTTCTCTAGATGCGCTGCGAGCTTACACAGAGGCCCTGGAGAGCGCAGACCGCGGCGACACGGCAGCTGAGCAGGCGCTGTTTGAGCGGGCGATTGAGGAAGATCCGAAGTTTGCCTCCGCTTACAAAGGTCTGAGCAGCAGCTATTACAGCCGGCAGGATTATATCCAGGCAACGGCGCTGATCCAGAAGGCCTACGATCTGCGCGCGCAGACCACCGAGCGTGAGCGGCTGGCAATCGAGATTGCTTACAACACATACGGGATCTGGGATTTTGAAGCGGCTATCGTGAGCATGAAGCTCTACAACCAGATCTATCCGAACAACGCCGCGAACTGGTACAGCCTCTGTTACATGTATTCCGCGCTGGGCCAATATGCGCAGGCGATGGAGGCCGGAGAAGAGGCCTATCGCCTCGATCCTCACTCCGGCACGGGTGCGGATATTCTGGCTCGCGTCTACAAGCGGGCTAACCGCTTTGGCGATGCAAAGCGCGTAGCCAAAGTGGCAATTGCCGATGGAAAAGACCGCTGGGGAATTCACAGTACGCTCTTCCAGATTGCCTTTGTGGAGCACGATGCGGCTGCCATGGAAACCGAGAGCGAGTGGGGATTCACACATCAGCAGGTGGGCCAATCTCTGACCGACCAGGGCTTTGTGGCGGCCAGCGAAGGCAAACTGCGTGAGGCCACTCTTGACTTCAACCGCGCACGCCAGGAGGCGATGCGCAGCGGCGACAGCGATTTTGCCGACGCTGCTTCCATGTATCTTGCGGGCATTCTGATGGAGTATGGCGACCCGGCCGGGGCCAGGGCCGCGCTGAAGCAGATGAAAAGCGATCGCATCGACCCCGGCACCACCGCTTACTTCTGGACGTACCTGGGCGACCCCGAACCCGCGCGGCGGCTGATTGCAAAGATCGGCGGCGGTGAGAACAAAAACACGCTCAATCTTTACTTCGATCTGCCTGAACTGAGTGCCATTCTGGATCTGTATGCGCATCAACCGGCGCGGGCCGTTCGGGATTTGGAGCCGGCCCACCGCTATCAGATGCGCGATGACGGCGTGCCTTATCAGCGGGCGCGCGCCGAGGTCGAAGCCGGAATGCTGGAGCAGGCCGCCAACGACTATCGGCTGATCCTGATCAATCCCGGCATTGACCCCATCTGGCCCACCTACACGCTCTCGCATCTGCGCCTGGCGCGCGTGCTTGTGCAGTTGAAGAGGCCCGTGCAAGCACGCGTGGAGTATGAGACATTCCTCAACGCGTGGAAGGACGGTGATGCGCAACTGCCTCTGCTGGTTCAGGCCAGGGAAGAGTACGCGCGATTGCAGGCGCAATTACATTGATCCCCGGCACCGAAACTGGGAAGCAACAAAGGCCAATTCAACCGTTCAGAAGAAGTCAGAACTGGTCACTTGCGTTATGGATTGTACTGCCTCAAACTCGAAACCAATGAGAGCGAGGTCGACTTGAATCGAATCCTCCGATGGTTCCTTCAACGGGCAAATCCGCTGCGCAAAACGAGTCTGGCAGAGGGCTCGCGACGGACTGTGCGGACCGTGGAAACCATTGAATGCGAACAACATGTTTATTTGGTCGGCAGCATGCAGACCGGCTCTCAGGACGCCTGCCCGCTCTGCGGCAAAAAACTGATCCCCGATGCAGGGGAACACGCACCGCGTCAGCTTGGTGAATGATTCTCCTTGCTGGCTTCGGTAGATTCGCGCAAGCTCCGACCGCGACCGTCGTTGTCGCTTACCCCCCGTCTTATCCCTTCAATATCCCGTCTTGGCCAGGTAAACCATCTCGTAGCCGTTGCCGAGGTTGGGGAGCAGGTTGAAGGCTTCCGACATGAAGATCACATAATGCCCATCGCCGCTGATCTGCGGGTAATCGGCGATACCGTTTGATTCGATTATGGAACCGGAATAGTTGCCCACTGAGACCCGGACCGTGCTGGGGGTACAACCCGTGGGCGCGCCAACGCAAGTATCGCGCACAAAAATATCCCACCAACTGCCAGCTGTAAAGCTGTCTCCGGGAACCAGGTTCGAGGCTTCCGAGGTAAAGGCGACGAAGCGCCCATCCGCGCTCATCGACTGATTGTCGGAGCCGCAGTTCGGCAGCGAGCCATCGCTGGCGATGGAGACCCAGGCAGTCGATGGGGTACAGGCGGCGGTTGCCCCAGAACAGGTGTCACGCACAAGAACGTTGCCATTGTAGCCACAGGCGTTGTTTGTCATGCCTGTGGCCATGTTGGTGGAGTCGGAGGCGAAGGCAATATAGCGGCCATCGCTGCTGATGGAAGGAACAACAGTGCCGTCCAGGCCGGCGTTACCGTATGCGCCGTTGAGTCCCAAGCTTTCTATCGTCGTGGCCGGCTCGCAACCCGTCGGCGCGCCGATGCAGGTATCGCGCAGGAAGATGTCGGACCAAATCTCCGTGTCGTTGGGAATCAGGTTGGTGGAAAAAGACTGAAATGCCAGAAAGCGGCCGTCGGTATTCACGGACTGAGGAGCGCTGCCCTCATTTCCCATCACGCCGTCGGTCGACTGAGAAATCAAAATAGTCTGCGGAGTGCAGTCTGCCGGAGCCCCGTCACATGTATCGCGCAGCAGTGTCTGCGGCCAAGAGTACAGATTATTTTCGGGTATATGGGCAGAATTGAAGGCTACGTAACGTCCATCGGGGCTAATACTAGGATTATTTCCTCCTTGCGGATTACCATTTCCGTCCAGAATGTCCGTTGTTATCAGTGTAGTGGACGGTGTGCATCCGCTGGTTACGCCGATGCAGGTATCTCGCAGAAATATGCACACTCCATAAAACACACCCCCAATCACAAACGACTTTGAGCACCCTGGCATAGCGGCAAGAATGTTCGTGGCCTGGGTATCATAGGCCACATAGCGTCCATCCGCGCTGATTGAGGATGTTTTGCTATTCCAGTTGGGCGCAGAGCCGTCGGAGGTTACAGAGATAGGGATCGTACCAGGTACGCACCCACTTGGTGCGCCAATACATGTATCCCGCTCGTAGATTTGCTCATAGTTTCCTGCCACGCCCGCACCAAGGTTCGTGGCATTAGATTGAAAAGAGACATAGCGCCCTGTGCCACTGATCGAAGGCTTCACCGCGCTGCTGCTGTTGGCCGGCGTTCCGTCTGGCGCTACAGTAATCATCTGCACCACGCCGGCCGTTCCAACAGCAGCCGAGGCGATGCTGAAGGATAACGAACCTGACTTTACGCCAGAGGCTGGATCGTAGACAGTGATGCTGGCCGTTCCTGGCGTGGCAACCAGTGTGCTAGAGACGGTTGCGGCAAGGTTAACGCTCGTACCGAATTGCGTCGGCAAGGCGGTCCCATTCCATTGCATCACCGAGGTGCTGGTGAAGCCCGTTCCATTTGCCAAAAGAGAGAATCCCTTTACACCGGCAACAACCCAGTTCTGCCCTCCTGAAACTAAATACGGGGTCGTACTCGTCAGCGTGATAATTGGCGGAGGAACGATGATCGTTGTTCCGCCGCCGCTGCCGCCGCAGCCTGATGCCGTGAGCATAATCAGGCCTGTAACCAGAAAACCAGCAAACCAACGAACTCTATTCAAATCTTCCATTGCACTTTCCTCCGCATCGCTGTGATAGCTCAATCGGTTCCTCCAGTCATGGAACCAGATGCCGTCCCAATAATGCCCGGAGAAGTAAAACAATAGGTTTGGCCATTGCTGTTGGCGGTAATGCACTGGGGGTTGTAGGTAGACGAGACTGAGAGCGGGTAATTCGTGGCCGCGCCATTGATTGTAGATGTAATGGTAATCGTGGTTCCGGTCACTGTGGCAGAGACAGGCGAAAGCGGATAATTCATCTCGCCCGCAAGAGCGGAAGCGATATTGTTAGCGGTTGAGCCAGCTCCATAGCTGGCAGTGAATCCTATCCCTCCGACAGTCACATTAATTGTTCCGGACTCTGTAACGGTTACCACGGAACAAACGACAGAACCGGAAAGAAGCGCGGGAGCCGGATTTTTGCCTAGCAAGCTAAGCGGTGTTGTCCAAGTAACACCGGGAGGCAGCGAAACCTGCAACGGGTTGCCGTTATAGTCAAAGACTGTTAGCTGTCCTCCGGCATACCGTATGACTCTGGTGCCAGTAGTAGATGGAGACAAAGAGTTTCCGTTAGGCCAGAGGTTCATCACCGGCTCCCGCTGGCATCGTATCCGGCCTCTACATGGTAGGTGATGGCGGGAGGGGCGACTGAGATCGCGTTGGAGGAGGTTCCGGTGGCGGGGTTGTAAACGGCGTCGGCAAACGTCATCATGGCATTTTGGGTTTGGGTCGTCAAATCCAGTGTGACCCAGGTATCGGCGCTGTTGATGCCCGAGCTCCGCGAAAGTGTTGTTTGCCCGAATGCGGTTGCCGACAGGCTGCAAAGCAGAAGAAACAATGGCGATATCGGTCGAAACATGCGTTCATCTCCTAACCAATCCGGTTAATGCTGCCTGGACCTCCGGCGTGTTACGAATGGGAAGTCCTCGATGAGAAAAGGACAGAAAATTTTCCGTTACTAATGGTGGCACCGATTGTCACTTTGGGATCGGCCAATTGTCAAGTGTGAGAAGCGTGAAATTCATGGACGGAAGAGATGGCCACTTCGCACCCTCTCCAGAACGCTGGCGGCCCGCGAATTTATACTGAAATACAAGATGAACACGTTTCTACCCGTAGACGAACAGATGGACCTGCTGGAGAAGGGCTCCGCGGAGATTATCCGCGCCGCCGACCTGCGCGAACGCCTGGAAGAGAGCCGCAAAACCGGACGCCCGCTGCGCATCAAAGTGGGCTTTGACCCGACCGCGCCCGACCTGCATCTTGGCCATACCGTGCTGATGCGCAAGCTGCGGCACTTCCAGCAACTCGGCCATACCGTGATTTTTCTGGTGGGCGACTACACCACGCTGATTGGCGACCCGACGGGGAAGAACGTCACGCGCAAGCCACTGACGCGCCAGCAGATCGATGAAAACGCCAAGACCTACACCGAACAGGCCTTCAAGATTCTAGATCGCAGCGTAACTGAGATTCGCTATAACAGCGAGTGGCTGGGCAAGCTGGGTTACGAGGACATTGTGCGCCTGGCGGCGCGCTTTACGGTCTCTCAAATGCTGGAGCGCGACGACTTTCACAAGCGCTACGAGGCCGAGCAGCCTATCAGCCTGCATGAGTTTCTCTATCCAGTGATGCAGGGCTACGACTCGGTCTGCCTGGAGTGCGATGTGGAACTGGGCGGCACGGACCAGAAATTCAATCTGCTGTGCGGACGCGAGTTGCAGCGGCAGTATGGGCAGAAGCCGCAGATCGTGCTGATGACGCCGATTCTGGAGGGCTTGGACGGCGTGCAGAAGATGTCGAAATCGCTGGGCAACGCGATTGGCATCAACGAGCCGCCGGCCGAGATGTACGGCAAGCTGATGTCGATCTCGGATGAGCTGATGTGGAGGTACTGGGTGTTTTTGACGGATTTGAAGAAGTCGGAAGTGGATGCGCTGCGGGCTGCGGTCGAGGCCGGAACCGAGCACCCGATGAGCGTGAAGAAGCGTCTTGCGCGGACGATCACGGCCGGCTTCCATGGCGAGGAAGCCGCTCTGGCCGCCAATGAAAATTGGGCAAAAATGTTCCAGCAGAAAGAAACGGCGGAGGATTTGGAGGAGGTCTCGATCTTTTTTGCCGACGTGGCCGGTCAAGAGGCAAACCAGATTCGTCTACCGAAGTTGCTGGTGCAAATAGGCCTGGCCGCAAGTGGCGCCGAGGCGAATCGCAAGATCGCGGAGAAGGCCGTGAAGCTGGATGGAGAAGCTGCCGCGGGGGCGCTGATAGCGCTGAACGCATTGCCGGCGCGGCTGGTTGTCCGGCTCGGCAAGCGGGCTAAGGTTGCGGTGATTGCGTAGTTGGGATTGGTAGTCGCGGCGAGATGCGGCAGGTGTTTTGTTGCTTGCATCCTGCCACCCCAACCAAGGTCTTTGACCGCATGATTTTGTTCCTTGCGTTTTGTGCTGGTGGGGTCCGTGCTGTCCCACCCATTCCGCGATGAAACTGGGGAATGGATGGGGCACCCAGCATTTGTGTCTTGTTCATTTCCGGACGCGGCTTGTTGGGGCGAGTCACACAGCTCAGGGTGACAACCTTGAGGGTGGGGCGCACAGACCCTGCGCAATAATCGACAAAACACAGTTACTCCGGTTCCGCTCTAGAGAACATTTCACCGTGCAAATCTGGCGTCTCATTGAGGCGGATAGTGGCGAAAGCTCGCAGGTGAGCTTATTCGACCAGACCGCGGAATTGGATTGCGATACGTTGAGCCAGAGTGAAAGAAGGTAACAAATGGCAGAAGAAATGGTTGAAGAAACTCCCAGAACATATTCAGGCGCACTGTTGGCCGCAATTGCAGTAGCCATACTTTTGGGACTTGGCGGCATTATCTGGAGCGCCACTCTGAGCAGCAAAATGGCTGGTCAGCAGCAGGCTCTAGCGGATGCCACGGCGCAAAACACCAAGCTGGCCGCGTCACTGCAGGATACCGATGCGCGGCTGAATGTGGCCACGGACACGTTGAAGACCTCGCTTGGCGTGACCCAGAAGCAACTCGATACACGGGCGGCGGCGTTGCAGGTTCGCGCGGTTCGCGGGGAGCAGACCACGGCACGGCTGGCTACCGAACAACAGCAGACGGCGGGGCAGGTGGCGGCGGTTTCCAGCGCCGTGACCGACGTGCAGACGGACGTTGGGGGCGTCAAGACCGATGTGGCCAAGACGAAGAACGACCTGGCCGAAACCAACAACCAGTTGACGTCGATGAAGGGGGATCTGAACGGCCACAGCACCTTGATTGCGCGCAATGGCGCCGAGCTGGAGATTCTGAAACACAAGGGCGACCGGAACTACTACCAGTTCACGCTGGTCAGGGGTGTGAAGCAAGAGGTGGGTACGGTGAGCCTGGTGCTGAATAGAGCAGACTCGAAGAGAAGCAAGTACACCCTCACTGTTCTCTCCGACGACAGGCAATACCAGAAGAAAGACAAGAGCCTGAACGAGCCGCTTCAGTTTTACAGCGGGAAGGATCCCATGTTGTTTGAGATCGTGGTCAACAATGTGAGCGCGAAGAACACAGTCACAGGGTATCTGTCTTCTCCCAAGGGCGCGCCGGTCCCAGTAGTGATTGCCGCGCGGTAGCGCCAGATTCCGGTACGTGCGTGATCCCCCGATTGCGAAGAATGGGCGGCACGGAAGTTCTCAACGCCTGCCGGAAGAACGTGTTGCGTTTTCGGGTATCTACACTGTGCAATTAACTGAGACTGTCGTGAACGGCAGTCTCAGCCGGTTGACCCATGCAGGAACCCACTACAGACGCAGTTCAAGATTGAAGGGTGGCCTTCTGGTCCTCTCCAGAGGCCTGTGTAATTTTGTCGGAATAGAAGATGAACTGGTTTCCGCCGAGGCGCTTGGCGGCATACATTGCCATATCGGCCCGCACGATCAACTCCTCCATTTGAGCGGCGTCCGCGGGAAAGGTGCTGATGCCGATGCTTGCGCTCACATGCACCTTCTGACCGAGAAGAAAGATAGGGATGTCGATGGCTCGCAACAGGCCTTCGGCGACTCTAACGGCGTCATCGCTGGTGCCCAGATCAGACAAGATGAGCATGAATTCATCGCCGCCCAGGCGGGCCAGCGAATCCCCCTTGCGCACCAGGGAGCGCATGGTATTGGCGATGTGGATAAGTACATCGTCGCCCGCTGCATGGCCCAGATTGTCGTTCACCGGTTTGAAACGATCCAGATCGATATAGAGCAAGGCAAATGAGTTCTTTCCTTGCTTGGCATTCTCAATGATCGCCGGCAGGCTTTCCATCAACATGCGGCGATTGGGAAGCTCGGTGAGGGGGTCGATCAGCGAATTCTCCACGGCTGTGTCTCTGGAGCGCTGTAATTCGATCTGGTGACGGCGCATTTGGGTGACATCGATGGCTGTGGTCTCATAGGCAATGCCTTCCGGCGTCTCAACCGGGGAGACATTCTTGAGCAGATAGACGATGGAGCCATCGGCGCGGCGGAGCGTGGCCGGGCAATTGCTCAGCATTTCAATCTGTTGAGCGGTTTTCATCTCTTCCTGGCGCTCCGATTCGATTTCGAACTCCCAGTAGGAGCGGTTCAGGAGTTCTTCTTTATCTTCAAGGCCGAGTAGTTTCAGAAAGGCATCATTGCATTCGGTGATGACGCCGTCCGGGCGCAGGGAATAGACCGCGGCCAGGTTGCGCTCAAAGAGGCGCTGATACTTGGTGGCTAGCCGCAGTTCCTTCTCCATCTGCTCGTTGTTGATGGCGATCTGCTTGCGCACGGTTCTCTTCAACTGCTTAACCCAGGTAAGGGGGACTAGAAGACAGAGCGCCGTGAAGCCCAGTATCACCATCGCGCGCTGCCAGGTGAGCCAATTATCCGCCTGACGGAGGATGAGATCTTCCGGGGATTCAATCAGCACCAGCATGGATGGGGGGAGATTTTTGCCATTGCGCTGCAGAAGCTCAACACCTTGAATCTCAAGTGTCGATCCCTTGGGAAACTCATCGATCTTGCGGGAGCCCTCGCTCAGAAGCAAAAGCGCGGAAAAGGAGTGGCCCTGATCTGTAAAGTGAAAGGCAATCTGCGTTGAATCGCCTTCCTGACTCTCCAGCCGAGCTTTCAGATGAACGCGTCTGCCATTGAGGGAGTTATTCAGAATCTCCTCCACAGTGGTGTTCAGCGGGGCAAATTTCACCGGCACAGAGTGATCTGTGGTCACATGTACAGAGGAATCCCGCAGTTCCAATCCAAAGCGGCCGTGGGAGGGAAATCCGATGACGTCGACCGGGTCGCCGATATGCGCCGGCACAGGCGTCAAGGTGCTGACAAAAACTGTTCCCGTCTCATCCTGAAGGGTAAAGAGGCGGGTTGAGGCCCAATTCACGCGGCCGCGCAGATGCGCCTGGCGAACCATAGTCAAGTCGGCATCTTCCGGATGAAGAGACTGCACCGTCACCGGCGGGGAGTTTTCCGCCAGCGGCGGCATCTCCACTTCGATCTGCTTTGTGCTCTCCAGCCATATCATCGATCCCGTGCGCTTGCTATCTTTATCGAGCATTGCGGCGCAGACGCCTCTAGCCCGGACCGTGGCGCCCAACAGGCTGTCCAAGGCCGTGGAATGATGCTCAAGCAGACGCAGATCAAATTCCCTCTTGCCCTGTAAAAGCCGGAAACAGGCGCGTTCGCCTGGATCAATGCAGGGGTGCAAAACCCCTTCGGTGACAACCAACTGGCTGTCGTATTCACCTGTATTCAACTCCTCGACGCTTCTGGAAACCGGCTTGACCTCAGGTCCGATACTCAGAAATTGTACCCTCGCCTTTGCTATGGTTATCGAATAGACTGAGAAAGATGTTACCCCAGTCACGCGGACACGCGCGCCAAGAGGGAATTTTGTCCTGTGACTCCCCATATCGATGTAGGTGCGTCCTGATTTGTCCTGGACGAAAAGCGTTCCCCATTCCACATCGCAGTAGGTGACAACAGCTTCGAAATCAATCGGATACCCGAGAATCGCCTGTGCTTTGGAAAGGGCGTAAATATCGGAGATAGAATGCAGAACTCGGAGGGGCGACGGCGGAGGCGTACTTTGCACGGCAGCCTCTGCTGGCCTAAAAAAGAGAAGAAGTACACAACAGACCGGAACCCAGGAAAGGACTCGATGGATGCGGGCGATCTTTCGAATGTGCAAGGTGCTGTTGATTGCTCTGCCCTCCAAACTTGCTTGTCACAGTCGTCCATTGGCCTCGTAGGCTCGCGAGGGGTGAAACCGCAGCGCTGGCCTGCTGGCCGTCCGAAGCGTGAACCTCCCGGTCCGCGCTTGATTCGTTTTCAGGAGCCATCCTTAAAAGACAGTCTTAGAATATGCTCCGCCACTCTCTTATTATCGACAATTCCGGCAAATCGTTTAGAAGCCGGGCGATTGGCCGCCTGCTCGGAGGTACCCATTTGATTAAAATTCCCCAAAGAAGCGTGAAAATCGACGATTTGCCAATTCCAGTTCTTCAACCACCTGGCGATCCAGGATCATCCATTTTCCGTTCGGCAGGCTGGATGACACTCCAAAAACTGCCGTGGGTTACAGTCGATGCGAAGAGCCTCTGTTCGGGAGACATGCGGTTCCGAGTTGCTACGGTCTTGTTGAATGCGAGCCTGGCTTCCTGGCAATACGATTCGATGAATTATCGGATTGCTGATTCGTTGGTTCGTTGCGAACTTGGAGGAGTCTGGCTGTTCAGAACTGCGTACTTGGATTGCTCAAAGAGGGCGGGGGAAAATGGACTTTGGTGCGGGTTTGCGATTATTGCTATCGGAAGGGCCTCCAATCGCAGTGGCGGAACAGCATGACCTTGATTGCAATCTAGGTCTATCGCGCCCTGGGCGTTTACAGGTACCTGTCTCTGCGCTAAACTATCGATCTGTCTGGAACCAATAATCGGGCAAGCCAGCGGGCCATATCGAGCGTTGCCGTGCCGAGCCATGACGATCTCAATTGTCATTTTTTTGTCATGATGTCACTTCTCTGTCAACGAACCTGGGTTTTGAGAAAATCGACGGATAATTGAAGAAACGCTCTCGGGAAGATCCCAAGAGACGTTGCGTCTTATGCCGCGATCGGCTTTTAATCTTCTATTTCCCTGGCGATAACCGCCGGCCGTGCAAAAGGTTGACCTCCAATGGAAACGATCCTTGTAATCGAAGACGACCCGCGCATACAAAAAGCTCTGACGCGGCAGTTTACCGCCGAAGGTTACGCGGTTCATGTCTCCCAGGATGGCGACGCGGGAATGGCGGCTGTGTTTGAACTTCGCCCCAATGCCGTTGTGCTGGACCTGGTGCTGCCGGGGCTCTCGGGGCGTGAAATCTGCAAGAAGATCAAGAGCGAGCCGGACCAGATTCCGGTGATTGTACTGAGCGCAGTATCAGAAGTTGCGGATAAGGTTCTGCTGCTTGAGCTTGGCGCCGACGACTACGTAACCAAGCCTTTTAGCCCGCGCGAATTGCTGGCGCGCGTGCAGGCGGCTATTCGGCGCAACCAGCGTTCCGCATCCAAGGACTCACCCACTCAGGAAACCTACAGCTTTGGAAATATCGTAGTGAATTTCACGCGCATGGATGTTTTGAAGGAAGGTGCGCACGTGATTCTCACCGCGTACGAATTCAAGCTGCTCAGGTACTTTATCGAACATACAGGACATGCCGTGACGCGGGAAAAACTGCTGAATGAAGTATGGGGCTATCAATACTATCCTACGACGCGAACGGTGGATAATCTGCTGCTGAAGCTGCGGCAGAAACTCGAACCCGATCCGGCCAATCCAGTTTATTTTCAAACCATGCATGGCATCGGATACAGGTTTGAGCCGCATCCGGCGTCGGACAGGCAATAGGAGAACGTGAATGCGCCAGTTGCGAATGCGCACCATACTGCTCATCGCCCTGTTCGCGCTCTCGATCGGGCTTAGCAGCCTCGGCTTGCTTATCATCCGCATTCACATTCAGAATCAGATTCAGATGGAGTTGGCCTCAGACCTGACTCGCTCCGTCGTTTCTTTTCAGCAGCAGCAGAACCAGCAACTGGAGATGCTTGAGCGTCAAGCTTCGTTGCTGGCCAACCTGCCCAGCTTGAAGGCGCTTTTGACAACCCGGGATGACCGGACCATCACGGATGGAAGCCTCGATTTCTGGAAATTGAGCGGAAGCAGCTTCTTCGCGTTGCTGCGACCGGATGGGAAACTGATTACTTACTCGAATCAGGGGAGCAGGCTTGACAGAAACTCCGTTGCGAACGAGTTGCTGGTCTATCCAAATCTGGAACAGGTTCCCAGTATTCTGGCCATAGGCAGCCGGCTTTATGCCGTCTCGGCAAAGCCGTTGTTCTTCGGTCCGGCAAGCGCGGACTCATGCCTTGGCTATGTAGTGATCGGGAATGCCATCGATGAATTATTACTTGGCCAACTGCGCCAACTTGCCGAAGCGGACGTCGTATTCTCGGTGGACGGCAGGATTGCGCTCAGCACCTTGAGCCGGAATCCGGATGTGGAGCCAAGCGGCGGAGAACAAAATCTCTTCGAGAAGATATCTCACCAGGAGAAGATTTCCCTGGGCGGCGAACGGTACCTGCTTACCTCGGTCGATCTGGGCAGCGCGGGCAGCCATAGCGTGCACCTGACGGTCCTCAAATCCTATCGCCAGGCGAATGTTTTTCTGGATCGCATCAATCGCTGGATCACCGCTTTGGGCGTGCTTTTCATGCTGATTGGCGGTGTATTTGCGGTGGCCATAGCGCACCGGATCACGCGGCCCCTGGAGGTTCTCGCAGCGGGATCGAGGGCGCTTGCGCAGGGAGATTTCGATTTTTGCATTCCCGATCAAGGAGCCGCGGAAATTCGCCAGTTGAACAGAACCTTCGACTCCATGCGCCGCGAATTGCGGCTGGCGCAGGAGCGGCTCCTCGAATCCGAGCGGCTGATCACGATCGGGCGCATGGCGCGCTCGGTCTCGCACGATCTTCGACACCATCTGTCGGCCATTTATGCAAATGCGGAGTTTCTTATTCTGGGGCGGAACACCGAGGCCGAAAAAGTGGAACTGATGAGCGAGATAACGATGGCCATGCAGGATATGACCAATCTGCTCGATTCCCTGATCATGTTCAGCCAGACTGGACACACGTTGTCGCTCAAGGACGAATCGATCGCCGATGTGGTGCAGCACGCCATGCAGATGATCCATCCGCACCCCGATGCGCGCGGAGTAGAGATTGTGCCGAAATTTATGGTTTCGGCCATTGTTCCCGCCGACGCAAAGAAACTCTCGCGCGCGTTCTTCAACCTTTTCTTGAATGCCTGCCAGGCTGCGCGCAAGGGCGCATCCGATCCCCGAGTGCTGATCAATGTCGAGAGTTGCACATGGGGTGACCGGAATGCCGTTAGGGTCGCCGTGGTTGATAACGGGCCTGGTATTTCGGCGGCTATGCGCGAAAAAATGTTCCTTCCTTTTTCAACAGAGGGCAAAGCGAATGGCACGGGCCTGGGACTTACTCTCGCGTTGCATATAGCGCAGGAACATGGCGGAAGCATCGTTCTGGCCGGCTCTGAACCAGGCTGTACCGTCTTTCATCTCACCATTCCAATTGCCGCGCCCTTGTTGCAGAATGCAGGGGAAGTCAATTGAGCATCGGCACAAGACCGGAGATTCTTTTAACCAGGAGTGAATCATGAAGCGCTCAAGACGTTGGATTGCTATCTGCCTGCTGGCCCAGTTGGCGCCGCTTCTTCTTGGCCAGACCGCCGTTCAAACCGATGCCTCCAGTTCACAAGACGATGCGCGATTCCGCAAGATAGACGAGCGCCTGGAAAGTTTAACAAGCGCGCTCGAGCAGACGCGAGGCGAACTGGCGGCGGCAAAGGCTGAGATTCACCAGTTGCATGCCGAACTTGAACAGACTCAAGCCGGCAAGCCGCCGGAATTGCCTGTCGAATCGTCAGCGGCAAAATTGACTGAAGAGGTAGCGCGCATTCGAGAAGATCAGCAAGTCATTCAAGAGCAGGTTAAAGTGCATGAGCAGGACAAGGTCGAGACACTCTCGCGCTATCGCCTTTGGTTCAATGGGCTGATCCTCTTCAATGCTTTTGCCAATCGCGGCTCGGTCGATGCTCCGGACCTTCCGAATATCGCGTTGCCATACGATAGTCCAACCGAGAACAACGCCGCCGGCGCAAGCATCAGGCAAACGATTCTAGGCTTGAGCGCAATTGGACCGCATATATTTGGCGCTCAATCTGCTGCTGATTTGAATCTGGATTTCTTCGCCGATGGGAATGAGGAAAACTATCCAGCCGCTTCCGGAATTGCGCGAATCCATACCGCTCATGTGAAGCTGGAATGGCTGCGGGATCAGATCGAATTCGGATTTACCGAGCCGCTCATTTCGCCTCTATCCCCTACCTCTTACGCCAGCGTTGCGCAGCCTCCCCTGGCATGGGCCGGAAGCCTTTCGGCATGGGCGCCACAGCTAAGATTCGAGCACCGGCTCCAGCTGAATGAGGCCAGTAGATTTGGGTTTGAGGCGGGCCTCTGGGACGCAGTTTATGGGGGAACGAACCAGTATGCATATCAGATCCTTCCCTCTGAGGAGGAGAGTGAGAAATGGCCGGCTGTCGAGTCGCGGGTCTCTTGGTCAGAGGGCTCTCACTTACCGTTTCACATCGGTTTGGGGGGATACCGCGGATCCTTGAAGACCAAATATGCTACGAGCATTCCGTCCTGGGCGATCAGCACCGATTATGCGCTGCGCTTGTTCCCAAAACTATCTATTTCGGGTGAACTCTATCGCGGCTCATCGCTGGCCGGGCTAGGCGGTGGAAGCCAGAAAGATTTTCTTACTGGAATCGATCCTTCCACGGGAAAGGAACGCAGCATCGGACTGAACGCCGCTGGCGGATGGACACAATTCAAGCTGACATGGTCGCAGGCCATTGAATTAAACGCCGCTATTGGCGAAGATGGTGGTTACGGGCGCGATTTTCGCACTCTCATGCTGGCGGACAGTTACAATCCAATCAGTAACCTGGCGCGCAATCAAATGGTTACCGGGAATCTCATCTTGCGCCCCAAGTCTTATCTCATCCTTTCTCCAGAGTACCGGCGAATCCTCAGTAGCAGGTTATCGGGTACATCCTATGCGGCGAATCTTTTCACTCTCTCGGCGGGCTATAGCTTCTGACCGCTTGTCACGCCAACATTGCCCCGGTTGGCTGTTTTGCTGCGGTCTGGCGCTGTGTTTGGATGCGGGCGTGGCCTTGGCGCAGGGTTCCGACGTGTCGGTTCATCTGGACGTCGATCAAGCGCCGCTCCATGCGCCCGCGGCTCAGGGAGCCGTTTGGCTAGTCCAGCAAGGACTTGTCTCTCCGCGCGCGGATCAGCCAGCATTGAACACGACGCCACAAAACTATCAACTTCTGCAAAAGGGCAAGGAATTCCATCCTCATTTACTCGTGGTTCCCGTAGGCAGCAGCATCGACTTTCCCAATCAGGACCCGTTCTTCCACAATGTTTTCTCGCTCTTTGAGGGCAAGCGGTTCGATCTTGGACTCTATGAGGCCGGTTCGCGCCGCACTGTTCGCTTCGATCGCGAGGGCGTTTCCTATATCTTCTGCAATATCCATCCCGAAATGGGGGCCGTGATCATATCGCTGCGCACGCCATACTATGCGATACTTGGCGAGGATCGAACTGCGGTTCTTCACAATGTGCCCGATGGCGAGTACCTATTGAAGGTGTGGAGCGAGGACGCCACGGCGGAAAGTTTGCATGCTGCCGAGCGCATAGTCGAGGTGAAGGCGGGCAAGATCGAGTCCTACACAATACATTTAATTGCGCGACCAAGGAGCGCTTTGACTCACAAAAACAAATTCGGAGAAGATTATCCGCCTCAGCCGGCGCAAACATACTGATCGCCGGCCTCTGTTTTTCCCAAACAATTAACTCCATCAAAACAATTCAATGACAAGAGCTGAATGTGTTCAATCCATGGCGATGGGCGGAGAATTGGCCTTTTCCCATACAGCACAGCCAACTTCGCAATTAGACAGGCCGCCTGTTTCAGGCGGCCTGTGTTACGTCTTCTTGAAATACTGGTCAACTACGGCTTGTAAATGATTTTTGCAAAGGTGCCGGCCAATTCGGCGGCGCCAATCCCCTGACCCACGGTGACGAACAGCTGGTTGATTGCTCCATTGGCTGTGTTTCCTCCTCCAAAGGCAATTCCCCAGAGGTTATTCAGGTAGATGATCTTCCCGTTTGCGTCCCTTATCGTACCCACGTATTTCCCGGTAATGGGGTCAAACGCATTGATGTCGCCGTTGATGGCGTTGTTTGAAACCAGCAGAGTATTGCTCAGTGGTCCAAAGTCGCCGGGAGCCGCAGCGAGGCCCCAGGCCTGGTTGAGTATCGATCCCTGGACCAGGGTCTTCACAAAGGTGCCGTCCTCCGTGAAGAGATCGACGTAGCCGCCGGTGCCGATGTTCGGGACGGCGTACGTGACATAAACCAAGCCATTGATGTCCTGAATGCCGAAGACCGATAATGTCGATGGGACGTCTGGATCACTGAATGACTTCACAAGCGTGAAGGTGCCGTCAAACATGTCGATGTGATTGTTCCAGTTATCCGCCGCATAGAGGAAATTGCCCGAGGCATTGCTGGTAATGGCCAGGCCCGTGTAACTCGCCTTGGTGGCTGAGTTGTCAACCGCGATCGTCGCCAGGTTGGAGTTCAAGCCGGGCGCCCATCCGCTGATGGTGCCATCCAGTGTCGCGAAGATGAAACTTGCTTTCTTGCCCTGAATCTGGAAATCCGTCGACGATCCGTTATAGACGATTCCAGTGGGTGTGCCAGGGCCGTTTAGCCCAGTCGGCGAGATCGGTCCGTTTCCGGCGGTGGGAATCAAAACCCTGATTGGCTCTTGAGTTCCATTTGCGCCATAAACGGTCGACCAGCCGGTGTCGTTATCGCTGACCCACCAAGGACTGGTGGCGCTCCGAGCCAATCCCCAGGCATTGGCCAGCAGTGGATCTGTGAACGGGCCCAGGCGGACTTGATTCGAAACCAGGTTTATGAGCTGATATTGTGCTTCGGCCGGGGCAGAAGCCATGAGAAGAAAAACGCCTAGGCAGACGGCGACCGCGATCCTGTAAAGCTGCATACTCATCTCTCCTTAGTGAAGTCGGAAGGGCGGGGAAGGTCGAACCGTTGGGGAGTCAACGTGTCGGCTACCTTCTCTGCCTACCGAGCCCGATCATAGGCTGTTAAGCGACTCGGAATTGTCATGCGATTGTCTCCAGTTTGTACATCTTTTTCGTCCCGTTGGGCGTTGGTCGTGCTTGGTGGCCCGACTAGGTTGGTATTCATTTATCAACCTATTTGATAGCAGAATTAAATTCAGACGGAATCAGGAATCCAATAGATGGAGCGGATCAAATATCCGAATACCGATACTATCTATTGTGCGTTTCAGGTTCTCTTCAGGATTGCTCAATAAACCTATTCCTTTGCGGGATTGAGCGGCTGAAGGGCCAGGCGGCCGCTTTCCGTCAACTGGCCGCAGCGGTAAACGGCGTCCTGGTTCACAGTCTTGGACCAGGGATCGGTGTCCCAGGAAAACATCATTGCGCCAATCAAGCGTCCTTGCGCGGCAACTTTGGCAAAGTTCGCCCGCATCTCTTTTACTAATGCCGTGCGGCTGGCATCGTTCAGCGGGCAGGCGAGATTCGCGTTCGGAAAGCCCCATTCGGTGATCCAGCAGGGCTTGCCGTCCTTGCTTCCGGCGGCCCGGCAGGCGGCTACGGTGACGCTCATAAACCTGGCGGTTCTCTTGGCCGCGGCGACGGGATCGCCCGGCTGGCCGGAGGATGGATAGGTGTGGATGGCGTAGGCATCGACCAGCGAATCCAGGCCATGGGCGCGAAAGAATGCGAGTGTGGCCGGCAGGCTGACCTTGTCTTCCTTCTTGTTGTTCCAGGTTGGATCGCCGTCGGCGGTATCGACGAGGCCGGCGGTGAGGATGGGCGTTTGGCGGTTCAGTTTGGAGTGATCGCGGACTTCTTTCAGCACTGCCAGAATCTTCAAGTATTGCAGATAGCCCGCGGCAATCTGCCGGGCTTCGGGATCGCGGGAGAGATCCTTGAGAGTGAAGACCTTGCCTTTGCCGGGCAAGGGGAATTCGGGATTGAAGGCCGCCCAGTTGATCTCGTTTCCGAGTTCGAAGCCCGCCAGCACGATCCCGTTTGCCTCCAACTGATCCAGCAGAGACTGAAAGTAAGCACGGGAGAGTTCCGGATCGGCGAAAGAAAGAGGATGCCCGCCCCACATCTCAGGGAATTCCGCAGGTTGGTAGGGCCGCGAGGGCGCAGTCTTGGGATATTGCGGGTTGAGGCCAAGCTCGATCTTGATTCTCTGCGCATAGACGCGCTTGGCAAAATCGATGCCCTTGTCGTCGGGAGTGATAGAGGCGCGAATGACTTGAACATGGGCGGCCTTGAGTTGGGCAATCAGAGCATTTTGATCCGCCACGCTTGCCCGCATCGGGTTGACGACATTCATGCCGGTTACAAAACTGCCTGGCGGCTGCGCGGGAAGGACTGGACCCGCAGTAAGCAGGCAGGCGAGAAAGGATGGAACGGCGAGATGGCGCAATGAAGTCATGGAATGCCTCACAGATTACAGATTTCAGATTCCCGACTTCAGCGAACAAGGCGGACGGGAGTTGAACAAAAACACTCACTACGACGGAATTATCTCAGGAGGCGGCATCGGCAACTTTTGGCGCAGATGTTGGCAAAGACTGTGGGGTTCCGGCTTCCTGAGCCTGGGGCGATACAATCGCCACTAGGCGGTGCCGGCGACGGGCGGGCCTGAAGGAGCGGGTGCGAGCATGGGTTATCAGGTTCTGGCCAGGAAGTATCGTCCGCAGCGCTTTGCCGACGTGG
>CAZDYU010000051.1:0-2388 GCA_964509755.1 uncultured Occallatibacter sp.
GAGATCGAATACGAGAAGATCATGAACCGGGTCAAGCAGACTCGAGAATCGATCATCCGCATGAACGACAGGCACTTTACCGCCCCGGCCGATGAGATTGGAAGCGCGACTTGGACAGTGGTGAGCGGTTTCAATCCGCACCCGGCATTGCTGCCGGGTGATGCAGGAGTAGTGCTCTGTTCGCTCCACGGTCCACAGGTTTCAATCCGCACCCGGCATTGCTGCCGGGTGATGCAGGAGTAGTGTTCGGGACGCTTTACGGTCCACAGGTTTCAATCCGCACCCGGCATTGCTGCCGGGTGATGCCACGGCTTCTTTTGTGGTGAGCGCGTCGCTTGTGTTTCAATCCGCACCCGGCATTGCTGCCGGGTGATGCCGGGCAATCCGATGCGCAGCGCCTGGCCACCCTCGTTTCAATCCGCACCCGGCATTGCTGCCGGGTGATGCTACGCCGAGTATGTGGCGGGCTATGTCGGGGCCGTTTCAATCCGCACCCGGCATTGCTGCCGGGTGATGCGACAAGCTATATCCGGTGCAACCCGTGCGGAGTGTTTCAATCCGCACCCGGCATTGCTGCCGGGTGATGCGAATCTGGAAGATTCCGGGACGCGGGGTCTGAGCGTTTCAATCCGCACCCGGCATTGCTGCCGGGTGATGCGCGGGTTCACGGTAGCCTCGCGGTGCCTGGGCAAGTTTCAATCCGCACCCGGCATTGCTGCCGGGTGATGCCGCAGCGGATATGATGCTGGCGGCGCGGGGGGTAGTTTCAATCCGCACCCGGCATTGCTGCCGGGTGATGCGTATCCTGCCGACCCTATGCCGACCGGGGCGCAGGGTAGTTTCAATCCGCACCCGGCATTGCTGCCGGGTGATGCGAAATCGTGGTCGAGGACGAATACGACGCAGACGTTTCAATCCGCACCCGGCATTGCTGCCGGGTGATGCACACGCGCATCGTGCGGCTTCACCTGGGTCAGCGGTTTCAATCCGCACCCGGCATTGCTGCCGGGTGATGCAGGCGCATCACCAGCCTGGCGACGCTGCGCGACCTGTTTCAATCCGCACCCGGCATTGCTGCCGGGTGATGCCTACCGTCCATCATCCCGGAGCCAAGCTTTTGCTGTTTCAATCCGCACCCGGCATTGCTGCCGGGTGATGCTTGACCGTATCCTCCACTGCCATACCCTGTACCGGTTTCAATCCGCACCCGGCATTGCTGCCGGGTGATGCAGTAGAGGGGGCGTTTTGAACATTCTTGGTTTTTTGTTTCAATCCGCACCCGGCATTGCTGCCGGGTGATGCAGCTGTCTTTGCGTCAGTCGCATTTCATCCTCAAGGTTTCAATCCGCACCCGGCATTGCTGCCGGGTGATGCTCATCTGTTGTTATAGTTGCACCTTCCATATAGTGTTTCAATCCGCACCCGGCATTGCTGCCGGGTGATGCGCCGCTCAAGATCGATCGCCTGCCGCTGGCTGTGCAGGTTTCAATCCGCACCCGGCATTGCTGCCGGGTGATGCAAGTCCTGCGATCAAAATGATGGACCGAGTGTCTGTTTCAATCCGCACCCGGCATTGCTGCCGGGTGATGCTACGGTGATTCCGCTGGCAAAAACCGTCCTGAACGGTTTCAATCCGCACCCGGCATTGCTGCCGGGTGATGCGGCACAGATGATTTGCGAGACGCTATGGGTATCTCAGTTTCAATCCGCACCCGGCATTGCTGCCGGGTGATGCAACAGCGACGATGGGTGCGGATATGCGGTCTGTGTTTCAATCCGCACCCGGCATTGCTGCCGGGTGATGCATTTGCAAGACGAGCAGGGCCGCAATGCCCGGCTTGTTTCAATCCGCACCCGGCATTGCTGCCGGGTGATGCGGCGGCGCGGCGCTGATCAACAACCCCAACGTGACTTGTTTCAATCCGCACCCGGCATTGCTGCCGGGTGATGCGCCGCCGTGGTAAGCCAACTGGAGGGTTTATAATGTTTCAATCCGCACCCGGCATTGCTGCCGGGTGATGCGTAGGTTCATCTGGGCCACGCAGCGGCCTGCTTTGTTTCAATCCGCACCCGGCATTGCTGCCGGGTGATGCGTCAGCGCCGTGTAAAAGCGCCACGCGCATAGCTTTGTTTCAATCCGCACCCGGCATTGCTGCCGGGTGATGCAGGTGGCTCGGGTTGAAACATCGCTTTACATCACAAGTTTCAATCCGCACCCGGCATTGCTGCCGGGTGATGCAACCGAGAGCTACACGGACTACATCGCCTATCTTGATGTTTCAATCCGCACCCGGCATTGCTGCCGGGTGATGCGGTTCAATTCCACCTCTTCGTGGTCCATCTCCAGCGAGTTTCAATCCGCACCCGGCATTGCTGCCGGGTGATGCT
>CAZDYU010000051.1:2488-27052 GCA_964509755.1 uncultured Occallatibacter sp.
GTTTCAATCCGCACCCGGCATTGCTGCCGGGTGATGCTCTGCGCTTGCAAATCCTTTCAGATCATGGCGATTCCACGAGGCAAGCGCGAACCTGCACTGCGGAATACACCGCCGCGGCAACCCAAAGCATGGCGTCGAAGCTATCTCATTGAGAATCATCAGGGTATACATGGCGCGAAGCAAGCCGGTTTTGGCGGGAGCTTGAGGTTCGCGCTTGGCTGCTCAGACCACGAGCGGCCCGTCAAAGTCGATTGCCTTGAATTTACCATATTCCTTCACAAATTGACTGGACGGCTCGGTGAGCCGGTAAAGGCGCAGGCAATCCTCCAATTCATCTATCTCCTCGAGCAGTGTCCTTTCCAGTTCTTCGTATTGCATCCGATCTACGCGGCATTCAAAGACAGACTTCTGAACTCGCTGGCCGACGCCCTCGCAGGCTTTGGCTACGCGGCGCAAGCGGCGGCGTCCCTGGGGTGTTTCGGTGGATACGTCGTAACAAACGAGGATGAGCATCGCTAACGCTCCAAGTACGGCAGGTAATCTTCGGCTTCACCGCGAATGACGCGCGCCAGAAGCCGAGCTTGGATCTGAGGCAGTAGCCCGAAGGCCAGCTTTTGATCGAGTAGCGGATGGGAGGTGAGCTCCTGTTTGCGTTCCTGATAGGCGAGAATCAACGATTTACGCGCGGCGTCATGCAGTTGGACCGCGCCTCCGGGGCGCTCATCAAAATCATCGCGCTGAAGTTGTTTGCGATTGACCAGAGTCAGGGCCAGACGATCGGCGAGGATGGAGCGGAACTCTTCCATCAGATCGAGAGCCAAGGCGGCACGGCCAGGGCGCACGGTATGAAGATAACCAAGCTGCGGGTCGAGTCCAACGGATTCGAGCGCGGTGCGGCAATCGTTCATCAACATGCTGTAGAGGAAGGAGAGCAGAGCGTTCATGCGATCCCGTGGAGGGCGGCGGCTGCGGCCATCCGGGGTAAATGCAGCCCGCTGGCCGCTGCGAATGAGATGGGGAAACGCCGCAAAATAGCGGCGTGCCGATTCGCCTTCAAGACCGCGCACAACATCGAGCGTGGGGGCAGCTTCCAGATGGCGCAGGTTGATGGCAAGAGCCTCGGCGGTCTTGCGCAGGCCTTCGGCATCGGCCTCCTCATTGGCGTCCCGCGCGCCGCGCAGCAGCACATAACGGCTGTTCTTCAGCTTCCCGGCAATGCAGGCCTTTGCGTGAGCCAGCGCAAACTCCGGCGAGTTGGCGCGCGCGAACTGTGCCTGGCGGAGCAGGATATTGCCGCTGATGGGGCCTTCAAGACGGGCTTTGAAGCGGCCATTACGGTCGAGAAGAACCAGCGCCTTGCCTTCCTCGGCCAGACGTCCCATAACGGCAGGCGAAACCAGCACATCGCCGAAGCAGACAACGCTGCCTATGTGATGCAAGGGAACGCGCAGGCGGGTTTCTTGTTCGACCTCAAAGCGTAGCGTGTCGTTGTCAAGATGCAGATAGCCGGACAGGGTGAGATAGAGCGTATTGAGCAGGGTTTGCATCGGTCATTGATCCTCAACGCTGAATAGGCGCGCGCGCAAAGCCTGCCGTCTTGTCTTTCCGGCAAGCATCTGCGGTTGGCAGAGATCAATCAGCGAACATTCGCGGCAGCGGGCATCGTTAACGGCTGGAGGCATCTGCCCGGACTGAAGCATGGCGCGGATCGCAACAGCCGTGCCGGCTACAAGCTGGCGCAGTTCGGGCGTAATCGCAACCTCGCGCCTCCGGTGGCTGCTGGCGTGATAGAGAGCGCCTAGCGGAACAGGATGGCCGGTCATCTCTTCCAGGCAGAGTGCCTGTGCCGCCAGTTGAATGTCATCGTGGGTCCGCTGACGGCGTGGACCGTGCTTGTATTCGACAGGATACGGCGTGCCGTCGGGAAGGAATTCGACGATGTCGGCCTTACCGGTCAGGCCGAGCCGTTCACAGACCAGGGGTAGCGCCCGCTCAATGCGCACGCCCGCTCGCAGTTCATAGCCTGCCAGATCCACAAGCGTGTGAACAGCGTTGCCGCGCGCGGTGTGCAGGTTCTCGGCGAAGCTCTGTTCTTCGTGAATCAGAGCACACTGGCGCGGACAATAGCTGTAATGCTGCAGCGCGGATAGCATGACGAAATCGTCCTGTTCCATGCCGTCTCCCTACGCGGGCAGAAGTTGCCGCCATGCCTCCACCAGTTGCAGCCCATCCTGCAGTTCGACACACTGGGGAAGATTTTCGCGGTTCACGGCTACGCTGTAGTCTTCCCAGTCGCGCGGCGCCAGTACACCTTCGTTGCGCTTTGGCTGAATGCGCTTTAGAAGGGAGTGCGCCGGAGCGTTTCCGAGTTCACTGGCGTGCTTGAAGATGTAGAGTCCGCGTGTGGCCATCTCGCCACGAGCGGCCGAGCGGTCATGGTCGAACATGTTGACCAGAGCCTCCCAGAAGAGTTGAAGGTCTTCTTCGGAGAACCCGGTCTGCGCGGCCAGATGTGCGGAAACGAAACCGTGCGCCACATAGAGGCCATAAGGAACCGTGAACTTGCGGCCCATGGTGCGATTATCGCCGCCCTGCTTCTCAGCCTCCGCTTCGGTGGCCACAGCCATCCGCGTGATGGAGTGTTCCAGCGAGACAATTGGGTCAACAGAACGCCCGAAGGTCAACTGCACTGGCCCGCGGACCTGCCCGCAGTTGATCCCCGTCGACATCACAGCGCCAAAAGTGCGAACGTCGAAGAAGTTGCGGCACATCCAGGCACGCGCCTCGTCCACTTTGTCACCGCCTTTGCGCTTCTTGTCATCGCCGCTCAACAATTCAGCAGCACCGATGCCGATGTAGGCACGTTCATTCTGCTTGTTGAGAATCGCTTTTTCCTTGACATATATTTCATAGGGAGCAGATTCGCCCTTTGCAACGCCCACATAATTGCGCACCTTGCGCTTCAGGCAAACGTCGGTCACGAGGCCGCGGCCAGTCTCGGCATCCACGCGCGGCAAGTTGCCCGCATCCGGATCGCCGTTGGGGTTGCCATCCTTCACGTCAAACAGCAGCACAAAATCATAACGATTCTTCAGCGCAGTCATGCCTGTTCTCCTTCAACGATTTTCTTGGCGTAGAACGCCTGTTTCTGGTGGTAGTAGCCAATGGCAAAGCGGCCCTGATCGGCGATGGACAGATGCGCGGTAAACCCCTGATCGCCGTTGATAGCATCGACGATTTCTCCGATCAGCTTTTCCAGATTCACCGCGCGGCCCCGATTTTCGATCTTGGCCAAGTGATGTTTGTTGAGTTTCATCAGGTTAGAAAAAACGGTAACCGGCGTGGAAGATGCCGCGCCATAGAATCGGTCGCGAATGGTGGCATTGAGTCCTGGACTGGCCTCTTCCTGCACTTTTTCAAGCGCAGCGAAGAGCCTTCCCAGGCGGTAGCCGGCGTTGGTGTTGGCCAGATCGAGTGACACGTGCAGTTCCTCCTCAGGTGCGGAATCGCCAGCGGGATTCGCCCCGCGGGTCTTGCGGTTGATGCAGGCTTTGATGAGCGCGGCGCGCGGGTAGCTTACCTGGCGCTCGGCGCGTATACGGCGAAGAGCGCTCAGCAGCAGCGTCTCCGGATACGGCAGTCCGGAGAGAATCGCGCGCATGGTGTCTCCGCCAAGATTGGGTGGAATGTTTTCGGCTTTGCCTTGAAGCGCGGTGCTGGCCAGCAGGCGAAAGAGCGAGGGATACGGCGGCTCGTAGGGCGCGTGCTCGATGGCGATATCGTCGAAGTGCTCAATGATGCGCTGCGAGAATTTCCTGACTGTCCCTGTCAGCCAGAAGCGGATGGAGATGCGCGCGGCATTCGGCGCCAGGCCCAGCACAAAAAACTCAGTCTTCTCGCCGCTCACGTTCAGGCTGCCCTGCTTGACGGACTCATATAACGCCTTGACGGCCCTCGTTCCTCGATCAGGATCGCCCTTCTGTGGTTCACTGAACAGGCTGGCGAAGTCGTCCTCCAGAAAGCTCTTCTCACTTGCCCAGAAGACTGTAGACGAATCGCCCACCTGAATGCGCTGCGACGAATCCTTGCCCAGCAAATGATTGAGCGCCTTGGTATAGGCATCCATCGAGCGTTTGCTCACAGGCGCGTTTTCCCCTTGCTTCTGCTCCTTGCCGTACGACTCGAAGGCGCGAAGATTGAAGGAGACAATGTTTGCCCCCGAAGACTGCGCTCCCCATACACCCTTGATAGCCGTATGCAAACGTACAATCTCCGCGTCCTGCCCACTGATGAGGCAGATGCCTCGTGCAGAACTCGATTCAGCGGTATCGGAATTTGCCACTTTGGCCTTTAGATAATCCACGACTGCAAGACGATTGCAAACCAATTCACTGTCGCCCATAAGCTGAAATGTGAGATTGGGGTTGGTGGTTTGAATCTCATTCCACAACGAATCTTGCTCAAGCCGCGTGAAGGGAATGTTCGCGAGAAAGGCTCTGACAGCCTGTACGCCTTCGTCGCTGCCAGGAAGCTCCGCTAATCGCTTAACAAAAGCCGTATGATGCTCAACGAATTGCTCAGACTTTCCGCTGACATCAATACCGAATACATATTTCGCTGTATCCCAGAGTAGATTGGCAGCTACGCCTGAAGTCTTCTTCACGCCTTGCGGAACCCAATACGAGCGAGCGGATTTCTTCCTGCCCTCGCCGCTGCGCGTGTCCTCAATATGCACCAACCCTCCATCTTTATCGAGGACAAGAACGAAGGGAATCTCCTTAGGCTCGAATCCCTCGGGGGCCAGCGCTGTCTCCGAATCTTTGGCCTTGCGCTCGTAGTATCGTGCCAGTTCTTGGAGAATCATCCCCGCACCTCCTCGCTATCCCATGACGGAATGTTCACGACTCCATCTTTCATGTGCGCCTGAAAGAATCGTGGTTGCGGCGAGGCTGCGTCGCGGAAGTCGAGATCGTAGAGCATCCAGCCCAGATCCCGTTCCCCGCGTAACTCGGCGGGAATCGTTGGCGGTTCCGCCGCTGGGTCAACAAGACGGAAGTCGCAGGCAAACTCGCGGCAGCCGAGATACGGCTGGTTGATGCATTGCCCCTTCTCCGCGCGGCGCACGAACATCTCCGAGAACTTTTGCGTGTTCTCTTCGGCGCCCGCTCTGCCTGTCAGCAGAAAGCTGGCGGTGACGAGGTAGCGAACATCGCGCAGCAACAGGCTGGCGCGCTGCTGCCGCTCCTCTTCCACGTAGAGCGCGACGGCGCCGGAGCCGCGCTGCATGGCGCTCTTCACGTTGGCCGCGGAGAGCTTGCTGCCCACTTCATTGCGCCGGATGGTAGTCCAGCGAATGGGTGCCAGCACCTCAATCCTCTCCGGCTGCCAACGAATAGCAGACTTCCATAAAATTGATTCAAAGACGGCTCGCACCGCGGATGGCGTGATGATGTCGTAACTCACCCGCTCGACCTTCATCTCCGGACGGGTAAAACAGGCGAAATCTCCGCCAATTTCCAAACAAAAGCGGGTAGGCATTGCGCCTCCTGACGGTTTCGGTAGGAAAACTCAAGCAGGGGCATTCAAACACCGTTGATGCGCCATTGCAACTGAATTATCGCGGGAGTCCACACTTTAACAACACAACTGTACAGGATCGGGGTTGCCGGTTTCTCCGACGAGCAGGCCAAGATCGCGATGATAGGCCGTTTCGTTTTTCAAGACCCAGAGACCGGGCGCGAGTTCTTCAAGGTCGCCAGCGTTGCAGAGAGTGAGAAAGTCGCGCTGGCGAACGGTAACTGTGAACCGCTGCAGCTTGCGCAAGAGATCGCGATTGAGAACCTTCGAGCGCAATAATTTTATGAGTGAACGGCTGTCCCTGCTTGCATCATCGGGATTCGCGTACGGAACAATCACCGCAACGCTACCGTCTTCGTCTATCAACTGGAACTTATCCGCCGCGGTACGAAACTGAATTCGGCATTGCGCTGCGTCTTTCGTCAGCAGTTCCTCGATGCCGTGCTTATCCAGACCATCCTTGCCCACCTTGCTGTAATATTGCGTGAAATAACGTCTGAATTGTTCCGGCGTCAGAGGATTCTCCGGGCGCTCATGCAGGATGATTTTGCAGGCGTCTTCGCCGAAGCGCAGCAGTCCTTTTGGCGAGGGGTTGGGCGGAACAAAGACGTAGATCTGCCCCTTGTCCGTTTGCTTGCCCTCCCGATTGCATCTTCCCGCCGCCTGCGCAATCGAGTCCAGCCCCGCCAGCGCGCGATAGACGACCGGGAAATCCACATCGACGCCAGCCTCGATCAACTGGGTGCTGACAACCCGCACCGGTTCTCTGGGTAGTCTCTCTTTAATCTGCTTGATCACATAACTGCGGTGCTCCCCGCACATAAGTGCGGAGAGATGGACGGTTCCGGGCGGCATGCGGCGATGCAGTTCCCGGCAATCAGCGCGCGTGTTAACGATGGCCAGCACGGATGGATGCCGTGCAATCCTTTCGGCAATCTCATCCCAGTTACCAGGCTTGTTCCAATCATACGGGAGGCTCACCGTCGCGCGCTCCAGTTGTGCGTAAAGCTCTTCCGTTCCTGAAACGATCTCCGTGGCAGCGCCGGGACCACGCAACCATGTTTTGCCGAAGCTGTCTTTGCGCGTGCCCAGCGCGGGCTGCGTTGCGGTGCAAAGAACAAAGGTAACTCCATAGTGCTCCACCAACAATTTCATTACGTCAAGAATGGGCTGTAGAAACTCCGGTGGAAGCAGTTGCGCTTCATCCAGAATGACGACGCTGTTCACCAGGTTATGCAGCTTGCGGCAACGGCTGGTGCGCGCTGCAAAGAGCGACTCAAATAACTGTACATTGGTGGTCACAATCAGCGGCGCATCCCAGTTTTCCGTAGCCAACCGGCTTTGAGCAGTTTCCTTTTCGGCGTCGAGATTGCTGTGGTGCTCAAGCACCGCATCCCCAAAAATGCCGCGGAAGACATCCGCTGTTTGCTCAATGATGCTCGTGTAAGGGATTGCGTAAACGATGCGATGCTTGCCATGACTGATGGCGTGTTCAAGAGCGAAAGCGAGACCGGACAGCGTCTTGCCTCCGCCAGTAGGAACGGTCAGCGTGTAGAGACCCGGCGCTCCCGCAGCCTTCTCCCGGCATTGCCGTAATACTTCTGCGCGAAGCTGATTGACTGACGTGTTCTCGGCTTTCTGCTTTTTCTGCTCCATCGCATCGTTGAATTGCGAGAGCAGCGTCGGTAACTCCGGATAGCATCCACGCAGCTTGCCTTTCCAGGCATTCATGAAGGCTTCCGTATCCACAAAGTCCGCATCGGTTAGACAAGAAAAAAGCACCCGTATCCAGAGGTGCCGTCCGCTGACCCCGCCGAATCCGTTCGGCTTGAATGCAGGCGGCTGGGTCTTGAGAAGGGCTTCCGGCGCGGCACAGAGCGCCTGGATGAGCAGATCTTGCTTTTTACCTTCCTTCAACCGGTTCTCCAGTGCGGCATTGCCTGCTCCATCGGCCGGGGACCAGTCTGGCAATCCGGCATGATGACCGGCGATTACATACGCAATCGGCAAGGCGAGCGCGGATAGCGCCTCTTCGGCATGAAGAGCGCCAGCACTGGAGTGATTGACCTTGCCTGGAGCCGCATCCACAAGATGCGCCTGGTATCCACTCACGCTCCGAATGTATTGCTGAAATGCCGCACTGTACTTTCCTAAATCATGCCAGAGACCCGCAAGCTCGCCCCACTCCTTAGCGCCGAAATCCGCGGACATTTGACCGGCTAAGTGTGAAACGGACGACAAGTGCTCAGCCAGAGAATGGATGACCCGCGAATCATCTGGATGAACATGCGCGATTGGCTCAAGCGTGTGCATTGGACTCTATCAAATACTATTCCTTTCAAGATCGCTCAGCTTCTTGAAATCTATTTGGATTGCAGTGAATACACCTCTTCCGGCGTCAGATTGAAAATCACTCCACCTCTACCCGTCAAGATGGTGAGATTCAGCATCCGTCAGCTCTCCTGGTCCGTATGCCCTACGTCTCGTTGCGCGAGTTCAATAATCTTGCCGGGCCAGGCGAATTGCAGCGTTATAAGAAGGGGAATTCTCAGGTCCGCCTCAAGAAAATGGCCATACCGTAGTTGCTAAATGGGAGGCACATGGTTGCCCGCGCCGATTACCTGGACGGGTCACGGGTCCACGATAGAGAAATAGAAGGCGAATTCACTTGATCTACCTGAATTCGTTCTGTTCGACGAACTGCCTCCAGAAAAATCTCCTTTGTCGTGCATTCAGCTCTTTGTCGTGCAAAACAAGGAGAAAAGACGGAATTGGCGCGACAATTGCGACCTAAAGCGAAAATAGACATTCAAGATAAAATCACTATTATCTATTGTTTATCAATGAAATCAAGGTAATATGAGAACGTATGGCGGAGAGACTGGGATTCGAACCCAGGTTAGAGTTTCCCCTAAACACGCTTTCCAAGCGTGCGCCTTCAGCCACTCGGCCATCTCTCCCTGGAACTGCCCGCCTTATTGAATCTAACACAATTGCCCGGTCCTACTTCACCAAGTTGAGGGCGCATCAGAGGTCGCGCTCAAGCACCGCAATCGCATTCTGGCGCGCATCTGAGGCCTTACTCAAACTCGACAACCACCTGGCCGACCTTCACGGGCTCGCCCTGAGCCACCCGCACCTTCTTCACCTTGCCTGGCCCGTGAGCCGCTACATTGGTCTCCATCTTCATCGCTTCCAGCACCATCAATGAATCGTTGGCCGCAATCGTTTGCCCTGGGGCAACATTCACCTTGATTACGATGCCGGTCACCGGACTGCGGCAGACCTTGCTTTCGTCGCCAGCCACTTCGGCTGCCGCTGCCTGCGCTGGTGCCGCCGTCTTAGGTTGAACTGCCGCGGGCAGCATAGGTTGCGGAGCATAATTTGCCGGACGCGGCGTCGCGTCCTCTTCCAAGACTTCGACTTCAGCCTCGTACGTCTTTCCGTCAATTGAAATCTGAAGTTTCAAGTTACCCGGTTCCTTCCTTCTTCTTGCTTTGCGCCTCGGCCCTCGCCTCAGCCTCTAATCCGCGGATGATGCGAGCCATGAACCAGCACGCGCCCCTGCTGCGCCCACGCATTCCCGCCAGAAACCGGCGCGCGCAGCATCTTCGCCGAGCGGATGCGGACCTTTTTGCCCAAATAGGCCGTTACCGCCGCGGCCAGAATCGCCAACGTCTCGGGCGCGATCTGCTCTTCGTCAGCGGCCGCGGCAGCCTCCGTCCGCGGCGCGGCAAGCTCGGCCACACGCGCCTCCAGAGCCTTCACCGCGCCGGTGAGTGCGATGAGTTGTTTCTCCGCGGACTCATGCCTCGCCATCAATTCTGTCAATTCCACAGCCACGCCCTGCTCCCGATCACAAATGGTTATAAAGGAATCAATCCATGCTTCTTTTGCGGACGCAGTTCGCGCTTGGTATGCAACGCCTCAAGCGCCCTGGCCAGCACCTTGCGCGTCTCTGCCGGCTCAATGATCTCATCCACCAGCCTGCGGCCCGCCGCGACATACGGATTGGAAAAGGTCTCGCGGTACTCGTCCACCAATTCCTTGCGCTTGCCGGCCTTATCCTCGGCTGCGTCGATCTCGCGCCGGAAGACAATCTCCGCCGCGCCCTCCGCGCCCATCACCGCTATCTCCGCCGAAGGCCACGCCACCACGCGGTCCGCGCCCAGATCCTTGCAGCACATCGCGATATATGCGCCGCCGTAAGCCTTGCGCAGCACCACGGTGATCTTCGGCACCGTAGCCGCCGAGTAAGCAAAGAGCAGCTTCGCTCCATGGCGAATAATCCCCCCCCGCTCCTGCTCCACGCCGGGAAGAAATCCCGGCACATCCACAAACGTTATCAACGGAATATTGAAGGCATTGCAGAAGCGCACAAAGCGCGCCGACTTATCGGAAGCATTGATGTCCAGCACACCGGCAAGATGATTCGGCTGGCTGGCGATAACTCCCACCGGCCGTCCTTCCAGCCGTCCAAAGCCAATCACAATATTCGCCGCAAAGCCGGCCTGAATCTCAAAGAAATCCTGATAATCCAGAACCCGCGTGATTACATCGCGCACATCGTAGACGGCCTTGTTATCTACCGGAACAATGTCGTTCAACTCCGGGTCGGCATCGATCGGCAGATTGTAATTGCTGCGCGGCGGGTCTTCAAGATTATTGGAAGGGACGAAGCTCAGCAGCCGACGGCAAAGCTGCGCCGCCTCCTCATCGTCGCGCGCAATCAGATGCACCACGCCAGAGCTCATCTGCGCCTGCGGCCCGCCCAGCTCCTCGTCGCTGACCACCTCGCCCGTCACCTGCCGGATCACCTTCGGCCCGGTGATGAACATCCGCGCCGGCTGTGTCTGAATCACAAAGTCGGTGAGCGCCGGGCTGTAAACAGCGCCGCCCGCGCACGGCCCGCAGATCAGAGAAATCTGCGGCACCACGCCTGAGAGCAGCACATTGTGATAGAAGACGCGCCCATAGCCGGCCAAGCTGTCAATGCCCTCCTGCACGCGCGCGCCGCCCGAGTCGTTGATAAAGACAAACGGGCTGCCCGTCTTCAGCGACAGCCGCATCATATCCACGCATTTGTCGTTGTGCGCCTCGCCGGCCGAGCCCCCGCCCACGGTAAAATCCTGGCTCGCCAAGTGCACCGGCCGTCCGTCGATTTTGGCGCAACCCGTCACCACGCCATCGGCCGGCATTTCTTTTCCCGCCATGCCAAAATACGTGGACCTATGCTGCGCAAAGAGACCAATCTCCTGAAAGCTGCCCGTGTCCACCAGCCGCGCAACCCGCTCGCGCGCCGTCAGCTTGCCGCTGGCGTGCTGCTTCTCAATGCGCTCGGCCCCGCCGCCGCTCTCCAACTCCGCGCGCCTGGCGCCGAGTGCTGAGATCTTCTCGGCCATCGTCTTCTTGCTCTCCGCTTGCTTCGCCATCCGTGCTCCCGCTTCCATCGGCATTCAATCATTTATTTCGCTGCAGCCACCGACACCCTGTGCTCTTTCCCATTCAGCGTAATCACGTAATTCACCTTGGCGCTCAACGCCGCTCCACCTGCCGCGGCCTTCGCTTCCGGCGCTTTAGCCTCAGCCGCCTTCGCCGCTGGATCCTTGCCCACATTCTTCCGCCCCTGCGCCCGCGTCTCAAAGAACTTCGGCGCTACCTGCGGGAACATCGCGTACGTCAGCACATCCTCGTCGCTGCCGTTCGAGCCCTTCAAGGCATTTGCGGCGGTGCTCAACACATCCCATTCCAGCTTGAGCAGATCCGCCGGACGAACCGTAATCGCCGGCTTCTTCGCATGAGCCTCGGCCAGCTTCAGCACCTCGGGATCCTTTGGCCCAATCGTAGCTCCGTAGTAGCCCAGCATGAGATCGGCAAACTCTCCAGTCAGAACTTTGTATTTGCCCATCAGCACATTGAAGACCGCCTGCGAACCCACAATCTGACTGGTCGGCGTCACCAGCGGCGGATAGCCGGAATCCTTGCGAACCCGCGGCACTTCTTCCAGAACTTCCTTCAGCCGCTCGCCCGCGCCCTGGCCCTTCAGTTGGCTTTCCATATTCGAGATCATGCCGCCCGGAATCTGGCTCTTGAAGATCTCCGTATCCACGCCCGTATTCTCGCTGAAAAACTCTTTGTAGCGCGGCCGGATCTTGGCAAAATGCGTCGAGATCTTCAGCACCCGCTCCAGGTCCACGCGGGTCTCATAGCCCGTTCCCTCCAGCATCTCGATCATGCTTTCGGTCGGATTGTGTCCCGGGCCCAGCGAGAGTGAGCTCACCGCCGTATCCACCATGTCGCAGCCCGCCTCGACCGCCTTCATCAGCGAGACCAGCGTGACGCCAGTGGTCGCGTGCGTATGCACATGCACCAGCGTCGCTTCGCCGCACCGCTCCTTGATCGCCCGCACCAGGTCGAACGCCGGCTGCGGCCGCAGCAGCGCGGCCATGTCCTTAATACATATGGAATCGCAGCCCAGATCGCGCAGCCTCAGGGCCATTGCGGCAAAGGCCTCCACGGTATGCAGCGGGCTCACGGTATAAGAGATCGTCCCCTGCGCGTGCTTGCCCGTCCGCTTCACTGCGGCTATGCTGGTTTGCAAGTTGCGCACATCGTTCAGCGCGTCAAAGATGCGGAAGACATCAATCCCGTTCTCCGCCGACTTCTCCACAAACCGCTCGACGACGCTGTCTTCATAATGCCTGTACCCCAGCAGATTCTGCCCGCGCAGTAGCATTTGCAAGCGGCTCTTCGGCATCAGTTTGCGAAAGGTGCGCAGCCGCTCCCACGGATCTTCGTTCAGAAAACGGATGCACGCGTCGTACGTCGCCCCGCCCCAGCACTCCACAGACCAGTAGCCGGCGTTGTCAATCTCCTCGCAGACCGGAATCATATCGTCCAGTCCCATGCGCGTCGCCAGCAGGCTCTGATGCGCGTCTCGCAGCGCCAATTCGGTTATTTCAACAATGCGGCCCATACGCCACTCCCCACAAAAATAGCCCAGCAACAGAAGTCCGTTTTTCAAGACCATGTCGATGCGCTTTGGCAGATTTTTAGCTGACTATTCATCATACTATCGCATCCGCGTCAACCCGCAACCCGCCCCAAAGCCGGGCCGGGCCAATGGTGGGAGCAGGGGCCTTCAGGCTCGAACCATGCTCGGCACTTCTTTGCGACCCTCTACAGATTTCGGAATGAACCTGCAAGCAAACGATTTCTCTAACCCACTAACCAAAATCCCAATTGACAACCCCAGCCAGCCAATGGAATCATCGCTTTCAATCCTCAACGGCAGAATTTCCTGATACTGAGAACGCCGAAGAAAGCGGGAATCGATGGGAGAATTGGCCGGCCTCAAAAGCATTCTTTTCATCTTGTACAACGTGATTGGTTTTTTTCAAGAAACAATCGTTTACGGGCCCAACCCAGCGGCAAATCCTTTGCCAAAAACTCCTTTTCTGGGCGATTGGGCGGTCTTCGCCTACATTGTGGTTACCTACCACATCATCCTCATAATTCTGGTCATCAACTCGGAGAAGAAATCCGGCTTCTCTCTGCCCATCGGATCGACGATCATTACCCACTTGGCCTTTCTTGCCGTCGTTGTTTGCCTCTCGATGGGCAAGCGCTATTTTCCGCTCCTCGGCTTGATCCGCTATTTTATTCCCGGCCTGGCACCCTTTGAAGCCAAATGGCTCTTTGCCGGTGACATGAAAAAGCCAGAGCGCCCAATTTCAGCGCCTGTCGCAGTTGCCGCTGCTGTTGAAGACGCCGCTCCCGTCAGCAGCGCAGAGATGGCCGACGATTACACCGCATGGCTCCAGTACCTTTCCCAAAAGAATCCTGGAGCAAGAAAACGCGTAGGTTCCGTCAAAGACGAATACGATCAGTTCATGGCCGCCCGCGCCAAAGCTCGCGCCTCCAGCACTCGTTGAGCCGCCAGCGATTGGGATTTGGGTGTGTCTCAAGTCAAATGTGAAGCGAGAGAGTTCTAAACCAAGCCTAAGTCTATTTGTGCGCAGGGTTTGCCGGCTTGGCTGCGTCGAATGAAATCTTGGCTGGCTCGGCAAGCGGGACAGTGGCCAGTACCGGCTGCGCAGCAACACCGCCGCGCTTGAGCTGATTGTCCTTAAGCGTGACCGCGCCGTCCGCAATTTCGGCGTCGCCAGTCCAGTGATCGAAGCGGGCCAGCGAGGCAGGCGCAGCGCTCGCCCCCGAGCCTCCAACAACCCTTCCATGCTGCCACTCAAAGTGCAGCGAGCCTTTGGCCGAGGCGGCCAGGTCGTCTCCGGTAAAGCCAGAGAGCGCGATTTTGCCGCTGCCGTCAAAGACGCCGCCCGTAGCGCGCAGTCCTATCAACTGGCCGACTGCCTGGCTGCTGAGGCCCTTCAGCTCGCCTTCCAATGCATAAGCAGGCTTGCCGCCGGGCGAGGTAGGCGTTAGCAATGTGCCGCTTCCGTGAATGTGCCCGCCCAGCAGCCCGGCGTCAAAGGCCGTCACCTGAACTTCGCTGGCCACCGTTGAGAGTGTGGCTGATGGCTCGTGCAGCGTCACCGGCCCCAGCAGCAGCGATTCGGCCTTGACAGTGCCTTCCAGTTGCGGCAGCGCTGGAGCCGCAGAGGAGCGCAGGCGATCAATCAGTGTGGAAAGCATCGTCGTTCGTTCCTTCGCGCCCAGAAACGCATTCTGAAGAATAGCCGCATCCAGCGCGCCCAGTTGCACTTCAAAATGAGGCACGCAAGGCATGGAAGCCTCGCAGGCGGCAGGCTGCGTGAGACTTGCCGTTCCCTTCAACGGACCATAGGAGAAGACCACCGGATCCCAGCTCACCGCGCCTGAATCGATGTGCAGCGTTGCCTGCGAAATTTGCACGGCATTGACCAGATAATCGGCCTTCCAATTTGCATTGCGCAGCGTTACGGTTCCGGTGATGCTGTCGGTCAAAGGCGCGGATTGAGGCAACGATCCGCTCTTCGGCAGCGGCAAGCCAGCCGGCGGAATCTTCAAAGCAGGCGTTGGCGCCGGCATCCATGGACCCTCCGCGGTCAGATCCACCGTCAGAGCATCGCCGGCAACCGCGTCCAAAGCCGCGGCGTTGGCCAAGCCGGCCAGATGCGCCAGTTCTCTGGCGCGAAGGATCGAGGCCTGGCCGCGCGCACTGATCTGATAGCCGGAAAGCGCGAATCGCGAAAGTAGGTTGAGCGGCTCGGCTGCGCCTCCGGGCAGGGCCACGGTTGCCACCAGCGCCTGAGGAGCGTCGGGAGCCTGGTTTGCGCTTGCGGGCGCGGGCTCCAAAAGCAGCTTGGGAATGAGAATTGGCTGGCTGAGCCCTTTGCCGCTGAAGGCAAGGCCCGCCACGGTGAATCCGCCTGTCAGCGGTCCCGGCTGCGCCTTCAATGCGCGGAAATGCGCTGGCTTCTTTGCCTCCGCTGTCTCGGGCGCGGACGGAGCGTAAGTGATCTTACCGCTCACCGATCCAGCCGCATCCAGGCCCGGAGCCAGGCTGCTGCGCACCGTGCGCAGCGCATCCAAACCGGCAGCCACGGGTATCTTGTCCAGTTCGACGGAGATGTGCGGTAAAGCGGCCGTTCCGCCGGGCGCTTCACCGGGAAGATCGCCCGCCAGGCGGATGCGGCCGTTCCCAAGTGGCGAGTCGCAGAGCAGGTTGTCGATGGCTCGTGTAGAGAAATGCGCGACCAGTGAGCAGTTGGCGTCAAAGTCCATCGCCGCAACCGGGGCAAACTCGGCGCGATGCACGCCTGTCGCGCGCAGCCGGGCTTTGATCTGAGCCGCATCAGCCGAACCGTCAAGCTGGAGTTCGCCGGTAAGGTCGCCGCGCCAGCCCGCATCGCTGCCCAGAATCAGCCGGGTCAGTTGGCCCAGTTGCGCCTCGCGCCATTCCAGATTCAGGTGGACCAGCATCTGCCGCAGTTGCGGCGCCTGGTGCAGGTTGGCCTCCAGCCGCACAATGCCGGTGTCGGCCTGCTCCAGACTCAGGTCGGTGCGCACCGGCTCGCCGCGCAGCCGCACTCTCCAGTTGCCAGGGCTCTCTTGCCACAGCGACATCTCGGCGTTCAGCAGCGAGAACGGCAGTTTCTCCGTGCCGTTTTTGATGTTGATGCGAGAGTTTGTCGCTTCCAGATAAGGCAGCTTCAGCGTCTTGCCGGGCAGGCCGCCGGCCGCTGCCGATTGCGCCTGATTCGTCGCCGAGCGCAGCAACGGGTCCAGATTCCAGCGGCTGGAGGTGGTGCGCACCAGATTCAGGCTGGCCTCATCGGCGCTGATCGAGTCAATCTCCAGATGGCCGCGCCAGAGCGAGAGCAAGCGAATCGAGGCCGTGACAGTGTTGGCGTGCAGCACAGGCTCTAGGCCGTAGGCAGGGTCTTCCTCGACCGTGAGGTCGTTGAGCACAAAGCCGGGCCGCGGCAGCAGCCGCACCTCAACGGAAGAGAGCCGCACCGGCCGGCCCAGCGAGGTTGAGATCAACCGGGTGATGCGGCTTTTGTAGCGGCTCACGCTCACCAGCGGCGGCACAATCAGAATCGCCAACAGGACGGCCAGCGCCGTCAAGGCCAGCCATATCCGCTTGTACTTGTGTTGCCGGGGTTGTGCGTCTTCGTTCATAGTCAGTCGTCAGTTATCAGCTGTCAGTTGTCAGTGGTCAGTGGCCGGGTCTTGGACTGATAACTGATAACTGTCATTTCACTCGGTGCAGGGTACGGCTCCAGCGGGTATCGGAAAAGAAATGCAGCGCGATGTGGCCGATCGAAGTCACGGTGTTGACAATTCCAGGATGCTCGTACTGGTCCTCCGAGGCTCGGAACGACCAATAATTGAAGAGCGGCCTGCCCACGATATTCTCTCTGGGCACAAAACCCCAATAGCGCGAGTCCAGGCTGTTGTGCCGGTGGTCGCCCATCATGAAATACTTCCCCGGCGGCACCACCAGGTCGCCATTCTCAATGTGATTGGCGGAATCGACGGCCCAGGCTTCCGTAGCGTAGGGATTAGTCGCCGGCGGAATCGAAGGAAACTCGTCCAGATAGTCCTTGTCGCTGAGATTGCCGGGAGAGTTATCTCCATCTTTGGGCAAATCCTGCGCCACGCCGTTGATGCTCACAATGCCGTTGTTCAGATGAATATGATCGCCGGGCACGCCGATCAGCCGCTTCACCAGAATTAAATACTGAAGGTTTCCATCCCCATTTGGATCGTCCAGAACCGGCTTGAAGAAGACCACAATATCGCCGCGCCGAGGCTCGCGGAAGTGCACCAGCGGCATCCACTTGGTTGGCGGCGCAAAGGTGACGCGGTCCACTACCAGGTGATCGCCCACCAGGAGCGTCTTTTCCATCGACCCTGAGGGAATGACGAAGTTCTGCCCCAGAAAGGTGAGCATGAACAGTCCGATGACAATGATCGAGCAGATACTGGCGACCGCCTCGAAGGGCGTCTCTTCCACGCGCGGTTGAGTAGGCTCTAAGAATGGCTGTTCTTCGACGGGTGTCTTAAGTTGTTGCGTCTTCTTTGTCATTCTCAGTCCTGTTCCCTGCCTCTAACGAACCACATGGAAAATGCGACTCCACCGCGCAAAGCCTTCCACGCGCGCTGTAAGGGGCCTGCCGTGTCCGAGTTTATCATTTGAGGCTTCCAGCGCGGTTTCCAGAGGCGCTGGGTCCACGTCGGTCGTCGAGGGCCGTGTGAGCGAGAAGTAAATCACCAGCGGCCGGGCCACAATCTGCTGCCGCGAAACAAAGCCCCAGAAGCGCGAATCCTTGCTGTAATTGCGATTGTCGCCAAGGACGAAATACTCGCCCTCGGGTATCACCAATTCGCCGTTGCGGGTGAGATTCTGCATCTGCTTCCACCAGTCGGGATCGACGTTGGGATCGGTGTATAACTGTGCCGGGAAATCGTCGCGAAAGGGATTGAGAGCGGCCGGCTCAAAGGCGGCATAAGGCTCGTCGAGCAGTAAGCCATTCACCGTAACGCGCCCATCGGCAATGCGCAGCCGGTCGCCGGGAACACCCACCACGCGCTTCACCAGAAATGGATGCTGCGGATGATGGAAAACAACAATATCGCCGCGCGCAACCTGACGATAAGGCAAAAGCCACTGGCTCAGTCCACTATCAGGCGCGTAGATCTGCTTGTTCACCAGCACAAAATCGCCCACCAGCAGCGTGTGCTCCATGCTTTCAGAGGGAATCAGGTACGGCTGCAGCACAAAGGTATTCAGAAACAGCGCCGCCACCACCAGCACCAGCAGCCGGGCTAGCGCCTCCGGCACGGTGGGCAGTTGCAGCCGCAACAACGCCAGCCTTTGCAGTGCGTTTTGGAATGAGGTGCTCATTCGGCTGCCTCTTCCTCCTCTTCATTCTCCGCCCCGGTCCCTTTTTCGGCGGCCTTCAACCGCTCCAACGCGCGCTGCGCCGCATCCTGCTCGGCGCTCTTCTTGGTGCTTCCCTTGCCGCGCGCCAGCCGCTTTCCCGGTTCGCCCTCCGCAGTCTTCAGCCGGACCTCGACCAGAAAGCGCTTGCGATGGTCGGGGCCGCTTTCGCTCTTGATCCGGTAGACGGGAGTTCCGGCGTGCTCCGCCTGCACGTACTCCTGAAGCGCCGATTTGTAATTGCCCAACGCATCGCCGGAGCGAAGTTCCTGAGCCAGTTGCTCGGCCGCCTCGCCCAGCACCCAGCCGTTGGCAAAGGCTCTTACTGGCTCCAGGCCGCCATCCAAATAGAGCGCGCCCAGCACGGCCTCCATTGCATTGGAAAGCACGGTAACCTTGCGCCGGAGGCCGGCTTTGTCTTCTCCGTGGCTGAGGCGAAGAAAGCTTCCCAGATTCAGAGAAAAGGCGACTTCCGCCATATGACGCCGGCTCACCAACTGAGCGCGCAGGCGGGTCAGCTCACCCTCCTGCCAATCTGGATGAAGCAGAAAAAGAAGCTCGGCCACCACCAATCCCAGCACCGCGTCGCCCAGAAACTCCAGGCGCTCGTTGTCGCCCGTCCCCGCTGCTTGCTCTTGCCCGTCGTGCCCATTCCCGCCCTGTTCATGAGCCAGAGAGCGATGCGTCAGCGCGCGCACCAGCACCTCCGGGCGAGAAAACGAATGCCCCAGCGAGGCTTCCAATTCCGCTATATTCGCTTCCATCCGCGCCTCGATCCGAGTCTTTGACACTTTCTTCCAGGACTGCCAAATCCGCTGGACTTCCGATTTGGAAAAGCTCCCTCTTATTCATTCTTAGACGAGCCGCGCTCTGTTGGCGACCGTCTATCGAAGGTTCTTACGGCTTTTCAGTCCCACTTCCTGACTTTCCGCCCTGCGGTTCTTCCGGCACATCGCCGGGGGCGCTCTCCGCGCTATCGTCCTCGCAACTGTGACCGTGGATCGCATAGGCCGTCTTCACGCCCCGCTCGGCAGCCAGCCGCGTATCCTGCTGCCCATCGCGCGTCTTCAATGCCTCCTGATACTCGGCGACGGCCTCGTCGCGCTTGCAATCCAAATCCAGCATCCTGCCCAGGTAGATGTGCGACCAGGAGAGCAGCCGTGGATCTTTGCTTGTAGCAAGCGTCTGCTGGAATCCCTCGATTGCCTGCTCTGGCTGCCCTTGCAGAATCGCCGCCCTGGCCAGAATGAATTCCGCGCGCGAGCTGTCGGCGGTCGATTCCAGAGTGTCCGTGTGCGCGGCCAGCGTCTGCCGGGCCATCGCACTCGCCGAGGCCACGTCGCCCGAGGCCAGCTTCGCCTCGGCCAGGTCAAGGCCCGTCAACTTGCGCGGCTTGCTGCGGGTCAGCACGTCGTCATCGGCCACCTTGTCGAATTCGATCTGCCGTGCCTGATGCGCCTCGGCCTCTACGTCCATGCTGTAAACCATTTCGCCTATGGTGTCTCGCAGGCTGGCCGGATCCTTTTCAAACTGAATCAACTGGTTGTAAAAATACTGCGTCAGAACGAACCCCTGCGTCATGTCGCGATTCTTGGCGGCCGTCCGGATCGCATCCACCTTCTGCTGGTAGACCGCGCGCTCGTGCTCATAGCGCGGCATATCGGGGCGGTCCGCGTTGGCTGGGATCTTGTACTCCGGAATGCCGGTATCCATCGTGCGCGCCTCGATCGCCTTGATCAGGCACTCGATCGTCAGCGCAACGGAATCGGAGCGGAAGCGGAACTCCATCGGCGCATCCCGCACCTCTTTTAAAATCGGCTGAGTCCGGTCCAACGCCTTTTCCCGCGCATAGAGTAGCGGCTCAATCACGTAGTGCAGATAAGTGTGGCGCACGCCGGCCATCGGAATCGTTCCATTCACTGGCGATACCACCACCACATAATCCGTTCCATAGACGCGCGCGTTGACCATGCGCGGTGAAAGCATCGGCTCGATCACCACCACAAAGCGCCGTCCATCGTAAGTGGAGGCGGGCAGTTTGAGATAAAAGTTTGTGTTGACGATCATCTGCGAAAGCGGATCGTGAATCTTGTCGGTTTCGGCATCATAAATGTGGTGTACCGCCAGCCAAATTCCGTGCAAGTCCACGGCCGCCGCAAACTCGCGCAGCAGCGGCACCACCTCGATCACCTGCGTCGAGTCGGGGGGCATCTCGGTCAGTTCCACCGCGGTCTCCAGCGCAGGCGGAGGCGTCAGATAGAGCGCCAGCGAGATGTATTGCGCAATATCCCGATCGCTGCCCGTCATGCGGTGCTGGGCCACGTAGAGGCAGAGCCGGTCGCGCTTGGCGCGCGCGTCTTCGCTCTTCTCAAGCGCCAGGTTCATCTCATCGCGAACCCGTTTGCGCACCGGCCCGCTCTCGTCCATGCCGTCGTCGTAGCCGCAGGCATTCAAAGCAGCCGCCATCATAAAGACCGGTTCAGCGCTGATCAGAGAGATCGTCGGCCCGGCGGCATCAATCAGCGTCGGCGCCTTCTCGCGCACAAAAACCTGGCCGGAAGAGGAGCTTTCCCCTCCCTTGGAAGTATTAGCCGGATTGGACGAACTGGCGCCTGAAGATTGAGCGCGGGCCGTACCGGAGGAAAGACCTGCCAGCAGGCAGATGACGGCAATGGAAATTGCGGCCGAAGCCGGAGATACGCGAAATGTCATGGAGAACCCTGTTCAATTCTAGACGCATCGGCAGGGGGAAAAGAAAGCGGCGTGGGCAGGCAGGGCGCTTGCCCGCGCCGAATTGCTTTACAGCGAGGCCGCAAGCGCGGGATACCGGCTCACGTGGCTGGTTTCATATAGAGACAGGAGGCGCTGGCGCATTAAATAGTAAGCCGAAGACGCCTCCTGGGCGTGGAGGGGGAGGGTAAAGCGGAAGCGATGCAGCAACTGAGACGGGATCATGCCGAGTTCCACGCGGCGGACGGCGCGGCGCAACAACGCCGCATCGTGCCTCATGCGCTCGGTAACAATCACCGCCTCTTCAAAATTCCATTTCTGCGCCCAGGCGGCCAGCGCAAGCATGATCTCTGCGTTCTCACGCATTCTTTTCAGACCTTCGTAACCGCCAAGGCATTCCCAAATCTTCTCCGGCTCCAGATCGATCTGCCCGCGATGCGGAGAGAGATAATCGACCGCGACAGTAGCGACGCCCGCAAAATCAACTTGTTGGAGATCGGCGACCAGCTCGTGCCACTCGCGCTGCCTCTGCTTGAGCAACGAACGCCAATTGGTCATCACCGCCGCGGCAAAACCACACAGCAATATAGCAAACAGCAGAGTTTGAGGCGCTAAGGTCATCTAACGCATGTTACCCCTGTGCGCCGAGCGTGTCAAGATTATTTTTTACCCGTTCATGAAGAGCCTCAATATAGGCGCGCAACTCCGGCGAAATCGGCTTCCGCACCGGCTCTTCCTGCCAAAACTGAACCAACCAGTACGCAAGGACGGCCAGGGAAGCAAAGATTCTAATGTGTTCGAGATCCCGGAAGTAGCGCTCTGCACCGAAGTAACTGTGCAGCCCATCCACTAAGATTGCAACCAAAGCCCAAATTGTCCATCCATTGCCCAGTGCCATTACATGGTTTCGCCAGCCAAGCCCCAAACGATTCGATGTCCACGTCACCACCGCTATCAGCTCACAGGTCACCAGACTTGCAAAGAGATTGCCACGTACAAGCAGACGATCAATCCAACTCACGGCCGGAGGTGTGACCAGCCAAGGAAGCGCGGCAGCCAATAGGATGCCTGCCACGCCCCACAGAATAAACTGCTTTCGAGCATCCCGAACCCAGCTACCCGTAGGCCGCATCACGATGCGCGCAATCTCCCAAATTACTGCGAACTGTAAAATAAAATCGGCTAGGCTGGCCGAATAGTAGATTCTTGCATACCAATTTTGAGAGCCATGCAGCATGACCGAATAAAGAACCGGGCAAACTATCGCATCAAATCCCATCAACGTAGTAAAGACGGGGAACTCCCTCCACCTGTGCCGGAAGATCAGGATGGTAAAAAGTGCGGCGTTCCCAAGAAAGCCGACTGCCCACAGCGTTAGATCCAGACTCGAAAGGTTCATACCGCTTCGTTTTTCTAATTCTCTCCGTTTCTTGAGGCCGAGACCAGAGAGATCGAAACTCTACTTTACTAGGCTGGGCAACGGTGCTGGAGAAGGATTCGAGGGAAACGCTTGAATGCTACTCGGCAGTGGCGCGGGAGACGGATTCGACGGAAAGGCAAACGCGACGGCGGGTGCGGCAAAGAGCAGGACTACGAGGGCAATTCTCAGGGACTTCATCATGGGGTTTCTCCTTTGTTTTCTGGCGCAGAAGCGCATTTTTGCGCAGAGGCGCGCAAGATGAGCCTAGACCTATTATTTATCCTGGGGAAAGAGGAAGATTAGGCGAAGTTCGCGGCAGGTGGGACGCGAAGGAGTCTGTGCGAGGGTTACCATCCCGCCTGCCAAGCGCCCATGTGCGCGTTACCATGGCGAAAAATCAGCAAACTCCATCGTAATCCTGCATCGAAGGACGCACTCCCGCCATAGACAGGAATTCACAAAAATAATTCTCATGAGCCATGATTAGGGCTCCCGGAGCGCGGCAAAAAACCTTAGCCGCGCACCGAGACGCCAGAGAATGAGACCACCGCCAGCCCCGGAACCGGCTGGCCAAAGCGGCGCGCCGGCTCAAACCGGCTCCATAGCAGCAGATTCTCCACCTGCGCGCGCGTAGCGTCGTCGGTAGGCCCGGAGACGATGCGATAGTCGTAAACCTGGCCCGAGCCGTTCACGTAGGCCTCGATCACCACCGGAGCCGAGACCGCGCCTAACTGGTTCTCGTCCACCACACTCGATAAATACAGGAAGCGCGGTGCCGTAGCCTTTCCCAGCGGCTCGTCGGCCGAGGCCTGCGCGCTCTCCGGCTGGGCAAACATGCTCACCAGCACAATAACCGAACCCATCAGCAGCACCGCCGAGGCAAATCCAGCCGCGGCTTGCAGCAGAAACGGGCCAACCGTGTTTCTCCAGGCCAGATTCAAGCCGTGGAAGGAGCCCTGCCGGCGGCGAGCCTTCTCCTGGCTGATCGCCACGCGAATGCGCAGCGGAAGGTCTTCCGGCGCAACCACCGGCCCCAGCCCGGCCACAGTTGATTGCGTCTCTTGCAGAGATTTCCACTCTTTGGCGCACACCCGGCAACTCTCCAGGTGGGAGCCAACGGCCTGCATCTCGCGTCCGCTCAGACGGCCGTCCAGATACTCGGTAAACTTTGCCTGCATTGCATTGCAGCCGTTCATTGCGCCTCCTCTCCCAGGGGCATTTCATATCCTGCTCGCGCCGAGGATGCCGTCCGTTCCGCCGGAGCCGTCAGAATCGCCTTCAGCGCCGCGCGTCCCCGCACCAGCCGCGACTTGACCGTCCCCAGATTCACGCCCTGCATCTCTGCAACGTCCTCGTAAACAAATCCCTCGATGTCGCGCAAGATAAGAGTTGTCCGGAATGGTTCCGGTACCTGGCTCAAAGCCGTCTCCACGCGCGCCCGGCTTTCTTCACGCATCGCCAGATCGAAGGGCGATGCCGCCGGATCCACCAAGGTTTCCTTCAAGCGAACCGGCTCTCCGGATTCGCTCTCCGCCATCTCCTGCTCAATAGGAATCTCCGCCTGTTTGTGCCGCGTCCACCAGCGCCTCTGGTTGGAGGCCTCGCGCAGCGCAATGCGATAGATCCACGTCTTCAGCGACGATTCGCCATGAAAATTTCCTACCCCACGGAAGACCTTCACAAAAACTTCCTGAGTCAGGTCGGCGGCCTCGGTGCGATCTTGCACCGCGCGCGCCAGCAGCGAGTAGATGGGTTGGTTGTAACGCGCGATCAGCCACGCAAATGCTTCCTCCGAGCCGGCCTGAAGATCCGCTATCAGTGCCCCCTCTTCGGATTGGAACGCCAACGCGCTGGCAACATTGCCCATGGTGAGGTCCGCCTGCATTTCAGAATCCTCCCACGTTTCCGCAACGGAAGCCCGTTCTACGCCCGGTCAATCTGCCCAGGCTGAGAAAGCTTTGTCTTCGGTTGCGGCCACTCGTCCCAACGGCCGTAGATCGTCGCCGGGAATCCAATACTGCCCTGGAGTGCGCGGGAAACGGACGCCGGCCTCAGGCCAGTCGTCCCACGCCCTCTATTGTCTTAGACACCGGACCCCCCTGCAAGTGTTCCCGGTCACGAAAGTATTTTTTATTTGTGTCCGATTTCGAGCAGGCCGCGCACTCAAGCAAGTCTATTGCTTCGTTTCTCCAGCACTCCGCCCAACCATGAAAGGTTTTTTCTTAAAATGGGGAAGATCAACCAGGCAAAAAAGTCTTTGCGAACGATTAGCGAGCCGCTGGCCCCACCGCAGGTGGCCGCTGTCTCCGCAACAGATGGCGGTTAGCCCAACCACAGGCAGGTGGATTGACGAATCCGGCCTGACCGGAGACAATAGAGAAGTTGCATCCCGCCGTACGTGGGCCTGTGGCGCAGCTGGGAGCGCGCTTCCATGGCATGGAAGAGGTCA